>NZ_BDLQ01000021.1:36851-127741 GCF_002049255.1 Carboxydocella sp. ULO1
CTACAAAACTGGAACTAAAGCTGGACGGTCAGACGGTGGCCAGCCAGAACCTGACCATGAGCCCCGGTGATGGCAGGCCCTGGCAGGAACGGGGTCGGACCGTGGAGGTGGAAATCCACTGGCAGGCTCCGGCTAATCTGCCGGAAAAGGATAGCTACACCCTGACCGCCATCGTCAACGGGGACCGTCAGGCCCACTGGCTCAACCAGAACCAGCCTTTTGTAGAAACCACCTATGCCGATAATACCACCAGCTTAAAGCTCAATGGTTCCCTGGTTAACCTTAGAATGCTCAGCTTATCTTACCCGTCTCCCATCAGTCCCGGACAGAGCTACCAGGGGACAGTACAGGTAGAGAATCAGGGTAGCCGCCCGTTATCGACAACACTGAAACTGACCCTTAACCAGCGTCAGGTAGCATTATTGCCTGTAACCCTGGTAGCGAAGGAAAAGAAGGCAGTCAGCTTTGCCATCAAGGCACCGGACACTACTGGTTCCTTTAACCTGACAGCCCGGATTAATCCTGATCGTCAGGTTAAGGAGAAAAACTATCAGGACAACAGTTTGAGCAAGGCCATCCAGGTTCGTCAGGAAGTGAGGGAAGAACAGGGCCAGCTGACCGTCAGCGGCAGGGCGGAACCGGCCCAGATCAAAGCCGGACAGGTATTTGCCCTGGTGGTGGAAACGGCCACCACCCCTTATACCTGGGAAGAAACTGTTTATGAACAGCAGCCTGATGGCAGTGTTGTAGAAAAGAAAGTTAGACGAAGTCGGCCCTGTCCGGGAGCAAAATATGTACAGGCCCGCTTTCCTGATGGACAGCAGGTGCTGCTGGAACCGACAAATCCGGCCGGGACACCGGCTAACACCTGGCAGTTGCCTGTTAATCCCCGGTCGAAAAACAGAGCTCGCATCCATTTCACTGATCCCTATTTACCGGATGGACTTTATCCGGTTACCATTATCGCTGGCGGGGCGGGGGATAATGGTAACCTTTCGGCCCGCACGGTGATAAAAGTGGTGATTAAGGGCAGTATACTGGAAGGAATTAAGAGCAGATTGACATATTGAAAAAAAATCAAAAGAGGTCCCTTGCATTACATGCAAAGGACCTTTTTCTTGTCTTAAAAAAGGCAAAATCGGCTTTGTTCATACTTCCATGATGATGGGCAAAATCATGGGTCTTCTCCTGGTCTTTTCATAAAGATATTTACCGATGCTGTCTCTAATTCCGGCTTTGATCGAAGCCCAATCAGCATTCCCTCTGACCTGGGTCTTCTCAATCGCGATCTTCACCTTCTCTTTGGCTTCTTCCATTAGCTTTTCCGCCTCACGGACATAGACGAAACCTCGTGAAACAATATCTGGACCTGCTACAATGGCACCGGTCTCTTTGTTCATTGTCACCACTACAATCAAAATCCCATCCTGGGCCAACTGTTTTCTATCCCGCAATACAATATTTCCCACATCGCCTACACCCAGGCCGTCAACCAGTACTTTACCGGCAGTGGTGCGACCTGCCACCCGTCCACTTTTGCGTGTAAACTCCAGCACCTGACCATTTTCAGCCACAAAGATATTGGCTTCATCCATTCCCATTTCTTTTGCCAGCTGGGCGTGTTTAATCAAATGGCGATATTCCCCATGTACCGGGACGAAAAACTTAGGCCTAACCAGGTTGAGCATCAGTTTTAGCTCCTCCTGGCTAGGGTGCCCGGAAACGTGGATACCGGAGAACTTTTCGTAAATTACTTCCGCCCCTTGTTTAAACAGGCTATTGATTACACGGGAAACCATGCGCTCATTTCCAGGGATGGGAGTAGCTGAAATAATTACCGTATCACCTGGTAAAATTTCCACTTGACGATGGTCTGCATTAGCCATGCGGGTAAGAGCAGACATAGGTTCACCCTGGCTACCAGTGGTCAAAATCACAACCTCATTGGCAGGATAGTCGTTGATATCATCCAGATCAATCATGATATCTTCCGGATAAGTCAAATACCCCAGCTCTGTGGCAATATTAACAACATTGACCATACTCCGCCCTGAAACAGCAACTTTTCTGCCATATTTGTGCGCCGCATTAATTACTTGCTGCAGACGATGAACATTGGAAGCAAAAGTGGCAACAATTATCCGGTTTTTGGCATTCTGAAAGGTTTCATCGAAAGTCAAACCTACTGTCCGCTCAGACATGGTATAGCCAGGGCGTTCCGCATTGGTACTATCTGCCAGTAAAACCAGAACTCCCTGATCGCCAAGCTCAGCGAATTTATGAAAATCGGTTACTTCCCCATCAACAGGAGTTTGGTCAAACTTGAAGTCCCCGGTATGCACAATCACACCTAACGGAGTTCTGACCGCTATTGCTACCGCATCAGGTATGCTGTGGCTGACCCGGATAAACTCCACTTTAAAAGGTCCGATGGTCACACTGTCTCTGGGTTTTACTGCCACTAACTTGCACTGCCCTAAAATCCCCGCCTCTCTCAACTTTCCCTGCAAAAGCCCTAAAGTCAATCTGGTCCCATAAACCGGCACATTCAGTTGTTTCAAGACATAGGGTAAAGCGCCGATATGGTCCTCATGTCCGTGGGTGAGGACTATCCCCCTGACCATTTCCTTATTTTCCAACAGATAGGTGATATCCGGAATCACAAAATCAATACCAGGCATATCATCTTCAGGAAACATCAAACCTGCATCAATAACCAGAATGTTATCCTCATACTTTACTACCATCATGTTTTTGCCAATTTCCCCCAGACCACCCAGGGGAATTAATGTAATTTTACCCTTGGCCGCAGCCATGGATACACCTCCTGACTTTTCTTTCTCTGCCCATCTTTGTGCCAGGAGAAGCAATCTTTTACCTCAGGTGATTCCGGATATAAGCCGCCCTTGCCACTTCGTAACAATTATACAGGAAAGCCAGTTCATTTACAAGTATTCCCCAAGAAAAGAAAAAAATCCGGGGCACCCCGGTTATAGCAATTTTGCTATTGCTGCTTTTATTTCTTCAGTAGCAGGGACTAAAGGCAGGCGTACACTGCCAACCTGAAAACCTTTAAGAGCCATCGCAGTTTTTACCGGTACTGGATTGGTAGTAATAAACAACCCCTTAAAAACAGGTATCAGTTCCCGATGCAAGCTGGCAGCAGTTTCGATATTGCCAGCAAGATAGCTTTCAATCATTTTTTTCATCTGCAGGCCTACAATATGAGCCGCTACACTAACTACTCCATAACAGCCCAGGCTTAACATGGGTAAAGTCAGACTATCATCACCGCTATAGACACGGAAGTTTGCCGGAACCAGACGTAGCAACTGACTTACCTGATCCAGGTTGCCGGAAGCCTCTTTAATAGCCACAATATTGGACACCTGAGCCAGTTCTGCCACCGTCTCCGGCAATAGATTGATTCCTGTTCTGCCCGGAATATTATAGAGCATAATGGGTAACCCAGTGGATTCTGCTACTGCCCGGAAGTGAGCTTTTAACCCGTTTTGACAGGGCTTATTATAGTAGGGAACTACCAGCATTACCCCATCTACACCCAGTTTTTCTGCTTCTTTGGTCAGAGCTATAGATTCTTTGGTATTATAGGAACCGGTTCCAGCAATAACCCGGGCTTTATTGCCCACCGCCTCCTTTACCGCCGCATAAAGCTTAATCTTTTCTTCTTTAGTAAGCGTAGGGGATTCACCAGTGGTCCCAGTCACAACTATTCCATCACTGCCGTTATCGACTAGGTACTGGGCTATCTTCTGAGCCTCAGAGTAGTTTACTTCATCATTTTCTGTAAAAGGAGTAATCATGGCGGTTATTAACCTGCCAAAATCCATTAATGTTTCCTCCCTTCTTATTGGTCCAAATAAAACTCAGTATGCAAGGCCCGTATTGCCCTTTCCATATCCTGATTTTTGACCAGTACCCAGATGGAGGTATAGGAATCAGCGGATTGCAGGATATTGATCTGTTCTCGATAAAGGGCGCGGGCAATTGCAGCCATTACCCCGGGAATGCCAGTCATACCAGCACCTACCACAGCTACTTTAGCGCATCCAGGGGTGAGATAAACTTGATAACCTAAATTAGCTAAGATGCTATATGCTTTTTCCGCCAGGTCATCTTTTACAGTAAAAGCTACCATTTGCGGATCAGCATTTATGAAATCCACACTGATGCCAGCTTCCGCCATGGCATGGAAGATTTTGTATTGTTCAGTGATGCCGTTTTCCTGAGCAAGGACAACTTTAACCTGGGTAATTCCAGCAATATGAGCTATCCCGGTAATCATTCGCTCTCGTTTAACACCATTATTGCCCTGAGCCTCCTGGTTACCAGTTACCAGTGTCCCCGGATGTTCGGAAAAAGTATTTTTAACCCAGATTGGGATGTTTTTTTGCATAGCAATTTCCACGGCCCGGGGATGGATCACTTTGGCTCCTTCCTGGGCCAGCTGGCAAATTTCATTGAATGTAACCACATCCAGCAGTTTGGCTTTATCTACTATGCGCGGGTCAGCAGTCATAATGCCGTCAACATCAGTATAAATGTCAATATATTCGGCATTCAGGGCCACCCCCAGGGCAGAAGCAGTAGTATCACTGCCGCCCCGGCCCAGAGTGGTGATCTCACCTGCTTCAGTCATGCCTTGAAAACCTGCTACTACAGGGATTATATTGCGTTCCAGCAACTGCCGAATTCTTTTGGGTTCTACCCGCAGAATGCGGGCATCACCAAAATGGTCATCGGTAATTATCCCCGCCTGCCAGCCAGTCAGAAAAGAAGCTGCCAGCCCTCGCTCCAATAAGCCTGCCACTAAAACAACCCCGGAAATTATCTCTCCACAGACAGCCAGTAAATCCAATTCCCGCCGTGGCACTTTAGGGTTAGTTTTACGAACCAGATCCAGAAGGGTGTCGGTAGCATAAGGATCACCCCGCCGGCCCATGGCTGAAACGACTACTACCGGCAGGTATCCCTGTCGCACCGCACCAATAATTTTTTCCAGTACTTTTTCTCTGGTCTGCTCATTTGCTACCGATGTCCCACCAAACTTCTGGACAATAATCTTCATAAATTCGCACCTCGTCAAATACAATTATATTTGACCAGGAGTTCCGCTATTTGCACCGCATTTGTTGCTGCCCCTTTACGCAGCTGGTCGGCAACTACCCAGAGATTTAAACCATTGGCAAGGGAATTATCCTCCCGGATCCTGCCGACAAAAACTTCATCCCTATTGGAAGTGAAAAGTGGCATTGGGTACTGTTTTTCCTGGACATTATCAACCACAATAATACCAGCGCTATTGCGCAGTATTTCCCTGGCTTCAGCCGCAGTCAGCTTCCGCTCGGTCTCAATATTAATTGATTCGGAATGGCTGCGATAAACAGGAACCCGTACAGTCGTAGCTGTAACAGCAATATTGTCATCATGCAGAATTTTCTTGGTTTCCCGTACCATTTTCCACTCTTCTTTGGTATAATCCATGTCTTCAAAGACATCGATGTGAGGAATCAGGTTAAATGCGATTGGATAGGGAAACACCTGGGGCGGATACTCTTCCCCCGCCAGTACAGCCTGAGTTTGTTTGGTTAGTTCTTCAATGGCCTCAATTCCGGCACCAGAAACTGCCTGGTAAGTAGAAACAACAACCCTCTTAATTTTAGCAGCTTGATGCAGCGGATTCAATGCCACCACCATTTGAATGGTGGAACAATTGGGGTTGGCAATAATACCTTTGTGCCATTTTACATCTTCGGGATTGACCTCTGGCACTACCAGGGGTACGTCAGGTTCCAGCCGAAAGGCACTGGAATTATCAATAACTACACAACCAGCTTTGGCCGCGGAACGGGCAAATTCCTTACTGGCAGAGCCGCCAGCAAACAGCGCTATATCCACCCCTTGAAAGGATTCATGGGTAGTCTCCTCTACGATATAGTTTTTTCCCTGATATTGAATTTCCTTACCTGCAGAACGCTGGGATGCCAGTAATTTCAGGCCATTGATGGGAAATTCTCTTTCCGCCAGCACTTTTAGAATCTCCTGTCCTACTGCGCCAGTGGCACCTACTACAGCTACATTCAATTTTTTCACGTTCATCCCTCCATCTCTCTCTGTTATTTCGGTGGTCCTAACAAAACAGGCTGGATTTGGCGTCCGTTTAATGCCTCTATAACGGTATCAGGAATAAGTTCCATTTTAGCCACCAGTGAGTTGGGTTTTTGCCAGGGGTTATCCTGACAGAAAGGCACCAGATAGATATTTTTGCTGTTTAATAGCAATCCGATATTTTTAGCATTCATACCCAGTCCATCATTGGTCGAAACTGCAATGACCACCGGGCGGCCATTGCGCAAATGAGCTTTAGTAGCCATCAATACCGGGCCGTCGGTAATGCCATTGGCCAACTTGGCGATAGTATTGCCGGTACAGGGAGCGATCACTATCAGGTCTAACAGCTTGCCAGGACCGATGGGCTCTGCTGTGACTATTTCGTTTATTACAGGACCGCTACAATATTTAGAAAAGCGATTCAGCCAATCTTCTGCCTTGCCGAACTTGGTATCCGTCTGGTATGCCGCTTTGGACATAATCAGAGTGATCTCGGCACCCTCCTGAGCTAGCTGGTCCAGTATCGGTTCTACGGCAGCAAAGGTGCAAAAGGAGCCGGTGATAGCAAACCCGATTTTTTTACCCATGAGACGCATATCAGGCATCCCCCTTTTTAGTCAATCCAAGTTCCTGCATAATGATTTTGGGAATCACCTCAACCAGGATTTGGGCCGCTGTCACCGGTGCCACCTTGCCGGGGAGCCCCGGAGCCAGTACGGCTTTTATGCCGAGTCCGGCAGCAGTTTCAAAATCAACCCCGCCGGGATGGGAGGCCAAATCCAGAATATATGCGTCCGGGCGAACTTTTTTTAATTTTTCCCTGTCCAGCACCAGAGCTGGGACTGTGTTGAAGATAATATTCATACCAGGTAATACTCTGTCGATCTCAGCAAAGGCTACGGGAACATACCCGCATTCATAAATTCTTGCCAGGTCTTTTTGTTTTCTGGCTGCCACATAGGTATGCGCCCCAATGCCTTTGAGCATGCGAGCCAGAGTAATGCCAGTCCTGCCAAAACCGATAACCAGGGCATTAGAGCCATGGATAGTGATCGGTAAGGCTTCCATTGCCATCTGGATAGCCCCTTCAGCAGAAGGAATAGAATTGTAAATAGCAACATCATCTAGTTCCATATACTCGATAACCCGGTGACCAGTGCGTGCTACCAGTTGTTTTAAAGCCTTTTTAATCACTCCCACCAGGATTGGGGCCCGTAATGGCAAATGGGCAAGCGTCTCCTCCGTTAAAATTAAAGGAACAGATAAATGGGGAGCGTAAACTCTGCCGCCATCTCCAATTCCTGGTACCGGCAATAACAGCACATCTGCGTCTTTCAGAGCCTCGTGGATGCTGGCAGCTTGAATAATCTTAGGTCCAGATTTAAGATTGGGAACCCCGATGACTTTTAAAATCGCCCCCATTTCCGCCAGGGCATTCACCAGAATAATCTGCCTCTGGTCCCCACCAACTACGGCTATGGTTACCCCGTTTAATACAGGCGTCATTTTTTCCCTCCCTCCCTGAGCCTAAATCCCAATATACTCTCATGGTAGTTGTAGTATATGGTGCTCAGGGAGAAGGCGTGCCTGTTAGAGTTCCAAAAAGTTATCCAAACCGTATATTAAGCCCTGGGTATGATAAATCTGGCGAATACCCAGCAATACCCCGGGCATAAAGGACTCCCGGCTGATGGAATCATGGCGAATGGTGAGGGTCTGGCCTAAACCGCCAAAAATAACTTCCTGATGAGCGACATACCCTGGTAATCGTACGGAATGAATTCTAATCCCACCAAAATTGCCACCACGGCTAGCAGGAATGGTTTCTTTTTCCTCCGGGTGACCCTGAGCTTTTTCGCCCCTGACAGTCATAATGGCTTCCGCTGTCTTGATGGCTGTGCCCGAGGGAGCATCCAGTTTTTGATCATGATGTAATTCAATTATCTCTACATCGGGAAAGTACTGGGCAGCTTTTCGGGCAAATTCCATCATCAGGATAGCACCTAAGGCAAAATTCGGAGCTACCAGGCAGGCAGTTTGATATTGCTGACACCAGCGCTTAATCTCTTCCAGGTCCTGCTGGGAAATACCAGTCGTCCCTACTACTGCTTTAGCCCCATTGGCTAAAATGGTATGTATGTTACCCATCACATTTTCCGGGCTGGTAAAATCGACCACTACATCAGCTCCAGTGGACCGAATAGTTTCGGCCAAATCATTGCTTACATATAAATCTGTAATTGCAATTTTTTCCTTATTACCGCGTACATCTACTGCTCCCACTAAAAGCAAGTCCGAAGCACTATTTACAGCTTTGATGACTTCCTGGCCCATTTTACCTAATGCACCATTAACTATAACCTTAATCATCTAATCCCTCCTCCTGCTTAATAAAAAAGCGACTGCTGAGTATTTCTCTCAGTAGTCGCCCAATTCCCTATGAGCAGAGTTAAAAGAAATACTCACCTCTGTCCCCCAAATGAGTCAGTGCTCCATTAGGAAACGGGGATTTCCTAATGACAGTCCCGGACATCTTCTGCCCGGTCCCAGCAACAATAGCGCAGATCTATTGTCACTTCGGCGGTCTCCCCTTTCCCCTGACCTCCTCGAGTTCTGCCCTCTCCGTCAGGTTACTCATGAATCCCGCGACCTCTGACTCATCCCTCGTCGAGATGAGGATGATATTTTTTAATTTATATATTAGCATAATTTTTCTCCTCTGGCAAGGCTGGTTAATAGGCGTATTTCTGATAGTTGGGATAAGTATTATCCAGTTCTACAATTACCACTTCACTGCCTATTTTTTTTATCGCCGGCCATGGTATAATCAGATATTGTTTGTCCATCCAAAACCCCAGCATACCACCCCGATTAGGTAAAATAATGGATTCTATCTGCCCGGTTCTGGGGTCGATGACCACATCAGACTCGCCGATGGTGCCCAATCTGGCGCCATCCAGGATATTTATTACTTCTTTGCCAATTAACTCACTCAAGCGCATAATCACTCCCCCTTTGGAATTAAATATATCCAACAGGGGACAAAATTATGCTTTATCTGCCGGTATGACCAAATCCTCCCGTGCCTCGCTCCGTTTGAGGCAATTCATCGGTTATAACCCATTGGCCTTGAACTACTGGGGCAATTACCAGCTGGGCTATTCGCTCTCCCGGCTGGATGGTAAAAGGCTGTTGGCCGTGATTGATCAAAATAACTTTTATCTCACCTCGATAATCAGCATCGATGGTACCAGGGGTATTTAAGCAGGTGATACCATGTTTGGCAGCCAGGCCACTCCTGGGCCGGACCTGAGCTTCATAACCGGGGGGTAAAGCAATGGCAATCCCGGTATCTATTAACCTGTACTGGCCCGGTTCCAAAATAACAGGTGCCGGAATAGCTGCAATTAAATCAGCCCCGGCGCTCCCTTCTGTCATATAAACCGGGACCACATCTAGTGGTAAATCCGTAACTTTTTTCAGGGGGACTTTTATTTGTGCCAAGATTCAATCACCTCTTGGGTACCTTTCGGTCCGATTGCTGCCAATGACCACCCCTGCTGGTACCAGAATTTTGTACCCAGCTGTTTTACCTGTTCCACAGTAACCTGGTCTATTTTGGCCAGTACTTCCTCTATTGGTGTAATCCTCCCCAGGGTAAGTTCCAGCTT
The DNA here is from genome assembly GCF_002049255.1 of Carboxydocella sp. ULO1. NCBI lineage: Bacteria > Bacillati > Bacillota > Clostridia > Eubacteriales > Clostridiales Family XVI. Incertae Sedis > Carboxydocella > Carboxydocella sp. ULO1. The sequence goes on from NZ_BDLQ01000021.1 coordinate 46,655, forward strand.
ACCCAGCCTGGACATGCGACTGCTGGCTGACTCCAGACCGAGGACAAAATTTCCTTTAATTTGCTGTTTGGTCCGATGGAGCTCCTCCTCATTTAAATCATTTAACATTTGCTCGAAATTCTCTTTAATTAAAGTTAAGACTTGAGGGATATTATTCATGGTCAAGCCGGCATAAATCCCCAGTATGCCCGTATCCATATAATTACTGGTATAGGAATATACCGAATAAGCCAAGCCTCGTTCTTCCCTTATGCTCTGAAACAAGCGGGAACTGATCCCACCCCCTAGTAAACTATTAAGACAGTGCAGCCCATAAATATCGGGATCTCCTGCTGCCAGACCATAACTGCCCAGGCAGATATGTACCTGTTCAATATCCTTGGTTTTAACCAGTACAGGTTGCTGTTCAAAAGTGTTTTGGCTGGTAACGGTTAGGGCATTTTCCCGCTGCCAGTTAACAAACAACTGGGTAAAACGATTCTTTACATATTCTGGCTCAAAAGAACCGGCAATAGCTATCACAGTGTTTTCAGGACGATAGGTTTGTTCTAAATAGGTCAAAATATCTTCCCGTCTGATGTTATTTATGATTTCTGTTGTACCAATGATCGGACGACCCAAAGCATGTCCGCTGAAAAGCGCTCGGGAAAGCAAGTCATGCACAATATCATCGGGAGTATCTTCATACATTTTAATTTCTTCCAGAATTACATTCCGTTCTTTATCAATAGCATCTGTGGCAAAAAGGGAATTGAAAAACATATCGGTCAGAACATCAATTGCGATATCAATGTATTCATCCAGTACTTTAGCATAATAGCAGGTATATTCCTTGGAAGTAAAGGCATTTAGTTGTCCGCCAACAGCATCAAGAGCTTCTGCCAATGCTTTAGCACTACGCTGGGTTGTTCCTTTAAACATCATGTGTTCAATAAAATGAGAAATACCGTTATTTTGTTCATTTTCTGATACAGAACCAGCTTTAACCCAAATGCCAATGGAGACGGATTTTACCCAGGGTAAGTGTTCATAAACAATCCGTACACCATTGGGCAAAACAATTTTTTCGATCATTCTATATCCTCCCTGAACCCACAAAATTACCTCTAAAAAATTCAACACGATCGAGCAAATTCCTGCTTATGACGACATATTTGTTAATAATTTTCCAATTAATTCAATCTCATAACCTTCCTGTCGGATCTGGTTAATTAAGGAAGGTAACGCTAAAACTGTTGGAGCTGTAGGGTGAATGAGTATTATTCCACCATTACGCAGTTTACGCTTTACCCGTTGTAAAATTACTTCTGGTGCCGGTTTTTGCCAGTCGATGGTATCGATGTTATTGATTACAGTAATATGGCCTGTTTCATAGGCAGTGCTGATAACAAAATCATTAAAGTCACGATAAGGGGGGTGGTAATAAACCGTTGGTTTTCCCGTCAGTCCCCGAAGGATTTCCGCAGTCCGGGTTATATCTTCAATTAGTTGTCTCCGACCCAAACGGGTAGGATAAACATGACGAAAACCATGGTTTTCCACCTCATGGCCATAGGCCACAATTTCTCTTACCAGGTCGCCATTTTTCTGGGCCCATTGCCCTTCCACAAAAAAAGTAATCTTAACATTTTTGTCTTTAAGTACCTTTAATAAAGGCGGTAAATATTCCTCCCCCCAGGCTACATTACACATTATAGCTACCGCCTTTTTATCACTTGGTCCTGATTCAACCAGCCCTTTGGCAATTACTGGTTGCGCTGCTTCTCTGTTATAAAATATAGTTACCAAAAAGATAAGCAAAATCAGTGAAAAAAAGAATAGTTTTTTTTTCATTCCCAGTTTTCGCCTCCCTCCATTCTATTTTATTATTCTTTACTGTTTACGATGCCAGAAGTTCGTAATTATATCGCGATCAGGATAAAGCTCAATCCGGCCAATGAACTGGTTTCCAAACCAGAACTCCGCTTTTCCTACTGGTTGTTGAGCCTTAACCGGTAACTTAATATTAGGATTGATATATACTCTTTTTATAATCTGATTTTTTTCGGAGGCAGGCAACACCACTTCTATTCTTTTTTTACTGATTACAACAAATTCTAGCGGCCTATTGCCGCCCAGGCGCACTCTTTGCCAGTCTTGGTCAAAATCTACAATAATCTCCTTTGTACACCTTTCTTCAGTAAATCTCTTTAGTTTCAACATGTCACCCCAGCGTTCAGAACTATTTAGCACGATCCCAATAAAATGATGACCATGGGCGTCCCACGCCCCAGCCAGACATTTGCCAGCCAGGCTAGTGGTACCGGTTTTTATACCATAAATTCCCTGGTCACTAAAAAGTAAGCGGTTGGTATTGCGTAAGGTCAGCTTTTTTTCCTCTCCTTTACGCTTTATCATGATTTCTGCCTCTTTCATTCCTGCCAGGGCTTTAAATTCAGGATTACGCATTGCCATCGCTGACCAAACCGCCAGATCATAAGGGGATATGCGATGATTAGCTACTGACAAGCCATGGGTGTTGGTAAAACTGGTACTAGCAAGCCCAAAACCATAAGCAGTGCCATTCATTAGTTGTAAAAACAGCTCCAGGTCACCGGCTGTAGCTTCTGCAATCGCTATGGTAGCATCATTGGCAGAAACGATCATGGCCGCTTTCAATAAATCTTCAAATTTGATTTCATCTTCACTCTTTAGCCCAATGATAGAGCCAGTATTTAAATTTCCAGCTTTCTGTGATACAATCACCACTTTCTTATGGTCGCCAAATCTCAATCCTGTCAGGACAGTTGCTATCTTAGTCAAGCTGGCGGGATGAGCTTGCTTATTCATCTTTTTTTCCCAGATTATCAAGCCTGTATCCATGTCATAGAGAACGGCCTGGGCAGCTTTGAGCTGGAGGGATTGAGCAGCATTAGCACTTTCCACCGCTAAGAACAATATTAAACACAAACTAAACATGACTTTTCTAATCATTTTTATCCTCCTTCCCCTTTTATTATGCCCAGATAAACAAAAAAAGCTCAGGTAATTCCTGAGCTTAACCCTTTTGCTTTTCTTCCTGGATAGCTTGCTTGCGGGAAAGATTGATCCGCCCCAAATCATCAATCTTGATTACCTTAACAGGAATTTGATCGCCAACACTGACTACATCTTCTACTTTATTGACTCTCTGTTCGGAAAGCTGACTGATATGCACTAAGCCTTCCTTACCGGGCAGAACTTCGACAAAGGCGCCAAATTCTACAATCCGAACTACTTTACCGAGATAGGTTTTGCCTACTTCCACTTCCTCGGTGAGTTCCTCGATCATTTCCTGTGCTTTTCTACCAGCAGATTGATCAATTGCATATATGAAGACTCGGCCATCATCTTCAATATCAATCTTTACTCCGGTTTCATCAATGATTTTCTTGATGGTTTTACCACCAGGGCCAATCACCGTCCTGATTTTATCCGGATGAATGGTCAGGAAAATCAGGCGCGGAGCCCATGGTGACAACTCCTTCCGGGGTGCCGGTAAAGTCTCCAGCATCTTCTGAAGAATATACAGCCGTCCCTGTCGGGCCTGTTCCAGAGCCATCTTGAGGATCTGCCGGTCAATCCCAGCGATCTTGATATCCATTTGAATGGCTGTTACCCCGATTTCAGTACCTGCAACTTTGAAATCCATATCCCCCAGAGCGTCTTCCATACCCTGGATATCGGTCAGGACCCGGACAATATCTCCTTCCTTAACCAGACCCATAGCTACACCGGAAACGGGGCGCTTGATAGGTACACCGGCATCCATTAAGGACAAGGTGCTGCCGCAAACGCTGGCCATAGAACTGGAACCATTGGATTCCAGGACTTCGGAAACCAGGCGGATAGTATAGGGGAAGACCTTTTCATCAGGTATCATAGGTTCGAGAGCTCTTTCTGCCAGAGCGCCGTGACCGATTTCCCGTCGGGATGGAGCCCGGAGCGGTCTGGCTTCTCCTGTGCTATAAGGAGGAAAATTGTAATGATGCATATAGCGTTTTGATTCGTCTACTCCCAGGTCATCCAGAATCTGTTCATCCCCAATCGCCCCCAGAGTAGTAACGGTCAGTACCTGGGTCTGTCCTCTGGTAAAGATAGCAGAACCATGGGTTCTAGGCAAAACTCCGACTTCACACCAGATAGGACGAATTTCATCCAGTTTCCGGCCATCAGGACGGATTCCTTCAGTGATAATCATCTGCCGTACAGTTTCTTTCAAGATGTTATGAAATACTTTTTCCAGCTCTTTTTCCCGTTCCGGATATTGTTCCTGGAAATGTTCTAGCACTTTTTTCCTCAGTTCTTCTAATGTATCCTGCCGTTGCTGTTTGTCAAAAATTCGCACTGCCTGGTTGATCTTTTCGGCAATAAATGCCCTGACTGCCTGGTCCATTTCAGGATCTGGCTGGGCCAATGGAATTTCCCGTTTAACCACTGCCAGTTCAGTTTGAACCTGAATCTGAAATTCTACTATCTTCTTGATTTCTTCATGGGCAAACATGATGGCTTCCAGAATTTCATCTTCCGGAACCTCATTGGCAGCAGCTTCCACCATCATTACTGCATCTTTGGTTCCCGCTACGACGATGTGCATGTCGCTCTTTTCAGATTGTTCTAGATTAGGATTAATGATAAGCTTCCCATCAACGCGGCCAACGATAACAGCCCCAATAGGTCCGTTAAAAGGTATGTCAGAAATGGTTAGAGCAACGGATGCACCACACAAAGCCACAACCCGCGGGTCATGATCCTGGTCAACGGACATTACAGTAGCTACTATATGTACATCATTGCGAAAACCTTCAGGAAATAAGGGACGTATGGGTCTGTCAATCAAACGGGCAGCCAGAATGGCTTTTTCCCCCGGCCTGCCTTCCCGTTTGATGAAACCGCCTGGGATCTTACCAGCGGCATATAATCTTTCTTCATAATCTACTGTCAAAGGAAAGAAATCAATCCCTTCCCGGGGTTCCTTGGAACAGGTAGCCGTAACCAGGACCCGAGTATCGCCATATGCTGCCATCACAGCACCATTGGCCTGTTTTGCCAGTTTCCCGGTCAAAAAAGACATGGTCCTGCCGCCTACCTCTAACTGGAAGGTTCGTTCCATTGCTATATTTTCCTCCTCTCAATTTCGCCATTTAAGAATAACCTATAATTATTTCCACATTACCTATAGTATTTCCTGCTTATCTAGCAAAAAATACATTATTTTCCCATCATACAAAATGATTGATATAAAACAAGCGGGGTCTATACCCCGCTTATTGTCTATCTTCTCAGACCCAGTTGCTCAACAATATTACGGTAACGATTGAAATCCTTTTCCTTCAAATAGTTGAGCAAGCCTCTTCTCTGGCCTACCATTTTGAGCAGACCCCGACGAGAATGATGGTCCTTCTTATGAACCTTCAGGTGTTCAGTCAGGTAATTGATTCTCTCGGTCAGGATAGCAATCTGCACTTCAGGAGAACCAGTGTCCATGTCATGCAGTTTGTACTTGGCGATAATAGCTTGCTTCTGTTCTGTAGTGAGTGCCATGGTTTTCACCTCCTATTCCTAATATCCCCACAAGCCAAGAAGAAGGGCGGAGCCTCCTCCCTCCGAGCCAGTGGTTCTTTATAACAAAGGGATTCCTTTGTTAACTCATTTTCCAATGACAGTGATCACTATCCGCAAATTATCACTGTCTTTAACAACAACATCAAACCATCTTCCTGAACCAGCAAGAAAATTTCTAAATCTGGTGGCAACCTGAATCCGTCCAGGAATACTGCTGGCTGCTGCCAGAACATCTTCAACCCGAATCAGTTGCTGTCTCTCTTCCTGCAAGCGCCTCCGGGCATGATCGCTGATAATCACATTCACCTTTACTCACCCTGAGTCAAGCAGGACACTTATAAAATATACCATATCGGCCCCGCTTTGTAAAGTATTCTGCTTAGATTATATGCAAGGTGAGTAAAAAAGGCCTCTAGCTTTGGCAATATCCAGCTTTATTTGCTCTTTCAATTCTGCCACACTGGTAAATTTTTTTTCATCCCTTAATTTTTTAAGAAATTCCACTTCGATAGTCTCGCCATAAAGCTCGGGCACATTATCATTTAAAATAAAAACTTCCAAACCCAGCTGGCCTTGCTCATAAAAAGTAGGCCTATGTCCTAGATTGGCTACTCCCGGCCACTGCTGTTCCTGCCACCTAACTTTGACAGCATAAACTCCTTGCGCCGGAATGACCAGTTTCCTGTCAACTGCTACATTAGCAGTAGGAAACCCTAGTTCCCTCCCCCGCGCATCACCATGCTTTACTTCACCGGCAAGATAGGGATAATAGCCCAAACAGGTTGCCGCTGCTTCCATATTGCCCTGCTGGATATAGTGACGAATCAGGGAACTGCTTACCCGCTGCCCGTCAACAGTTACAGGAGGCACTATTTCTACCGGTACATTATAGACATTCCCCAGTTCCTGCAAAGTTTCTGCAGTACCTTTTCCGCCCTGGCCAAAGGTATAATTATACCCTACCACCAGACCCCTAACTCCTACTTGTTCCAGTAACACTTCTGTAAAAAAAGCCCGGGGCAAAAGTTCAGCAAAAATCCGGGTAAAGGGCACCACCAGAACGACTTCTATCCCTTTACTGGCCAACAATTGGAGTTTTGCCTTCTGATCGAGAATCATAGGAGGTAATTTTTGAGGGGCAAGTAATTGCAAGGGATGGGGATCGAAGGTCATGACACCCGGAATAGCGTCCAGCTGTGCCGCCAGTTGTAAAGTTTTCATCAACAAAGCTTGATGGCCGCGGTGTACCCCGTCAAAATTCCCCAGAGCCAGAACCAGCCTTCCTCTCAGGTCCCGCCCAAGATCAGACAGGTCTCTTAATATCAACATTCCTTACCCCTCCCGGAAAACAATCACAGGTTGCAGATGACCATTCTCTATGCTTTTGGCCACAGCTAATAGCCTGCCCTGTTGATTGCACAGCAAGATTCTTTCCGCCTGGTCTGGAAATGTTTTAGTATAAGGCAAATTGATCCTGTTCCCGTTTTCCACTTTTCTTGCTTCTTCTGCGGAAACAATAACTACCGGCCAATCCGGAAAAACCTGCTCAACAGAAAAAAGATAATCCTTTATTTGGTCTCCGTCCATCTCTTCTAACTCTTCCAGTGCTAAGCCATTCTTCAGGTTAAAAATCCCGACTTCTGTCCGTTCCAGTGCTGTCATGACTGCCCCTGTTCCCAGTTTCTGCCCCAGGTCGTGCACCAGGCTCCTGATATATGTTCCTTTTGAACAATGGACCTCTATTTCTACTAATGGGTGGTCACTGCCCAGCTGTTCTATTTTTGCAAGTTTTATCTGATAGATCTCGACAGGACGAGCCTCCCGTTCCACTACAATTCCCTGCCGGGCCAGCTCATATAAGGGCTTACCCTGCCTTTTAATAGCAGAGAACATAGGAGGTACCTGCATTATTTGGCCTTCGAACGTTTGTAAAGCTAATACAATCATCTCCCCGGTAATGTGACTGGCCGTGGTTTCGGCTATCACACTGCCTTCCCGGTCATAAGTATCGGTCTCAATCCCCAGTTGCAGCTGGGCCCGGTATTTTTTACCCATGTTGCTCACATACTCAGCCAATCGGGTAGCCGGTCCTAAACATAGAGGAAGTACCCCCGTTGCCAGCGGGTCCAAGGTACCAGTATGGCCGATTTTTATTTTGCCGGTTTTTTTCTTAACCCTTTGTACTACTTGTTGAGATGTTAGTCCAGCTGGTTTTAGTACATTAAGAAAACCAAAATGCATATTTATGCCCCCGCGCCCTCAGTTATTAATATGGCCTGTTCAATTATTTTCTGTTCAGCCTCTGTTAAGGGACCACGGTAACGACAGCCAGCGGCTCTCTGATGGCCGCCTCCCCCAAATATCTGGGCCAGCGCATTGACATCAACAGCCTTCTTGGAGCGGAAGCTGACCTTAACTAGATCTGGCTCAGCTTCTCTGAGCAGAATCCCAACCTCTACGCCCTTCTGGGCTTTGGCATAATTAACTATACCTTCCAGATGCTCATCCCGGGCCTGTAAACGGGTCAAAGTTTGCTTATCCAGTACCAGCCAGCAGACTTTGCGCTGGGGTGAATATTGAAAGTGGGCAAAGGCATACCCCAGCACCGCCAGGGTTTCTGGCGGTATTTCTTCATAGATCTGGTGATTGATTGTTTCAGTATCGGCGCCGGCCTCTTTCAATTCTGCTGCAATCCGGAAAGTGCTGGCGGTGGTATTAGGAAAACGAAAAGAACCGGTATCGGTCACAATGGTAACATACAGACAGGTGGCTATTTCCCTTGATAATGGCACCCCAGACATTTTCACCAGCTCATATATGATTTCACCGGAAGCAGCCCGTTCAGGAACTACCAGGTTAAAATCAGCAAAAAATTTGTTACTGATATGATGGTCAATATTGAAGAGGGTGCTAGCCTGACGGTAATAAGGCAAAATTTCATCCCCACAGCGTTTCGGTTCAGAACAGTCGACAAAGATCAGGTTTTTCCCCTGCCAGTCTCCTGCCTGGGGGCAAGAGAAACGTTGCACCCCCGGCAGGAAATGATAAAGCTCCGGTACTGGGTCCAGATTCCAGAGTTCAACCTTTTTCCCCAGACTCTCCAGCATAAAGGCCAGGGCCAGAGCAGAACCGATAGTATCACCATCAGGATTGATATGGCCGATGATAGCAAAATCATCCAGCTCTTGTAGCTTAGCCAGGAAATTTTTAATCTCTTGATTCTTCATTCTGGTTCACCTTGTTTAAAAGCTCCATTATCCTGGCACCATGCTCTATCGACTCATCATAGACGAATTGCAGTTCCGGAGCAAACCGCAGACGCAGGCGTCGACCCAGCTCCCCTCTGAGCCAGCCGCTGGACTTTTCCAGCAGCTCAGCAACTGCTCCTTTATCACCCTTGCCACCCAGCAGGGTGAAATAAATTTTGACATACCGCAGGTCAGAAGAGACATTGACCGCTGTAACAGTGACCAGTCGTAAAACTTCTTCTTTAACATCTTCGCGCAGGATTTTAGCCAGTTCCTTTTTAATTTCTTCAGCTACACGTTGCGGTCTGTGACCTCCCATTTTAGTTCACCTGCCCTAAATTTCTCTTTTTATTTTTTCAAAGGTAAAGAACTCAAGAATATCTCCTTCTTTGATATCATTATACTTTTCAATGGTCAAACCGCACTCATATCCCTGGTTAACTTCACGTACATCATCTTTAAACCGCTTGAGAGATTCCAGTTTACCCTCGTGCACGACGATTCCATTGCGGATTAACCGTAAATGGCTATCCCGGGTAATTTTGCCTTCCAGCACATAGCAACCTGCGATGGTACCGATTTTGGAGGCCTTGAAAGTCTGACGCACTTCCGCCCGCCCCAGGACTACTTCCTTGATTTCCGGCTCCAGCAAGCCACTCATAGCGGCTTTTACATCTTCGATAGCATCATAGATAACCCGATACAGTCTGATATCGATTTTTTCCTTTTCAGCCGCCTTACGGGCATTGCTGTCCGGCCGGACATTAAAGCCAATTATAATAGCATTAGAGGCTGAAGCCAGCATAATATCGGTTTCAGTTATAGCTCCAACCCCGCCGTGAATGGGTTTAACTCTGACTTCATCATTGCTCAGATTTTCCAGGGACTGCTTCAAGGCCTCTACTGAACCTTGCACATCCGCTTTAACAATGACATTTAGTTCCTTGATTTCCCCTTCTTTAATACGGGCAAAGAGGTCCTCCAGACTAACCTTGCTGTTAGCCTTCAGTTCCTCTTCCCGCTTGCGATCCAGCCTGATTTGCACCAGTTGCTTGGCCTTTTTCTCATCATCAAAAGCATAGAAAACATCCCCAGCTTCTGGTACTTCTGACAACCCCAGGACCTCAACCGGCATCGAGGGTGGTGCTTTCTTGACCTGTCTTCCCTTATCATCTGTCATGGCTCTGACCCTACCAAAGGCAGTACCGGCAACGATGGCATCACCAATTTGCAGGGTACCATTTTGCACCAGCACAGTAGCCACCGGTCCGCGGCCTTTATCCAGTTTAGCCTCAATCACTGTACCTTTAGCCAGGCGTTTGGGATTAGCTTTCAGCTCCAGCATTTCAGCCACCAGCAGAATCATTTCCAGCAAGTCACTAATTCCTTGCTTGGTTTTGGCAGAAACATTTACACAAATGGTATCTCCGCCCCATTCTTCCGGCAGCAGACCGTGTTCAGTCAGTTCCTGTTTTACCCGATCAGGGTTAGCTCCTGGTTTATCCATTTTGTTAATGGCAACTATGATCGGTACATTGGCAGCTTTTGCGTGGTTGATAGCCTCAACAGTCTGGGGCATTACCCCATCATCAGCCGCTACCACCAGGATAGCGATATCAGTAACCTTTGCCCCCCGGGCTCGCATTGCTGTAAAAGCTTCGTGACCGGGAGTATCCAGGAAGGTAATTTTCTGCCCATTGTGCTCGACTTGATAAGCGCCAATATGCTGGGTAATTCCACCAGCTTCTGAAGCAGTAACATTAGTCTGACGGATAGCGTCGAGCAAGGAAGTTTTCCCATGGTCAACATGCCCCATTACCGTAACCACACAAGGACGGGCTACCAGATCCTCAGGACTATCTTCCTGCTCCAACAGCTCCAGAATTTCTTTTTCCGGGTCCTCGATTTTGACCTGAACTTCCACCCCGTAATCAGCGCAGATAATTTCAGCGACTTCTGCGTCGATTTCCTGGTTGATGGTAGCCATAATGCCCAGACCGATTAACTTTTTAATCAATTCAGCGGCTGGTTTCTTTAAACGATTAGCCAGCTCCTGTACAGAAATGGAAGCTCCCATAATGATAGGCCCAATAACTTCCTGATTTTCATTGCTCGCCCTTTGCTGTTTGTTTCCTTTTTTGGCTTTACCGCGGGTTTTTTGCTTCTCCAGCAATTTTTGTTCTTCCCGTTCCCGGCGTAATTCGATAATGTTCTTTTCCTCTTTTTCCAACGGTTTTACCTTTTCCCGCGGCTGCTCCTTTTCCGGCGGTATTACCGGAGGTATATTAGCAGCGGCCTGGGGTCGCGGCCGGCGCTGATCGTCCTTACGGAATTGGGGCTGATTAGCCGCTGCGGCAGGGGCCTGACCCGGTTTTCTGTCCCGATTCTGCTCCCGCTGCCGATCACGCCTTTCACCTTGCGGTACTGGTCTGTTTCCAGGTCTGTTATGCCGGTGCTGTTGACCCTGAGGCCGGTGCTGTTGCTGTTTCGGTTGCTGTTGTTGTGTGGTAGTTTCTGTCTGCTGTTTTTTGGCTGTCTGCTGCTTAGGCACGGATTTCTCCTCTTTTTTCTCTTTTTGACCTTTTGCTTTTGCCCGTAGCATTTCTGCTACATCATCTTCAATTGTGCTCATGTGATTTTTTACCTCTATTCCATGGTTTTTTAGCCAGCTGATCATATTTTTACTTTCTATCCCCAGTTCCTTTGCCAGCTCATGCACCCTGATTTTACCCATGAATTCACCCCCAGAAGTTATGCTTTTAGACCAGATTTTCATATACGGCTTTTGCCAGTTCGGCATCAAGAATCAGCACCACGGCTCTGGGAGATTTGCCCAGTGCTATGCCCAGTTCCGTTTTCGTTCCGGCAATTACGCTCTTTATACCCAGGGACTTAGCCCAGTGTTGATAAACATTTATCCGTTTACTATTTAAATCTCCTGCCAGAACCAGTAATTCTCCTTTGCCTTTTTTCAACATGGCCTCAACAGCCGCTTCGCCCGATACCACTTTCCCTGAACGTTGCCCCAACCCTAAGAGACCTAACCATCTGTTTCGCATGCCGCCAACTCCTGTTCCAGTTGACTGATTAGTTCAGGAGGAATGGTAACCGACAGGGCTCTGTCCAACCGCTTGCCTTTGACTGCTTTTTTTAAACATTCCAAATTGGGACAGATATAAGCCCCACGCCCATTCTTTTTCCCAGTCGAGTCGACCAGCACCTCTCCTTCTGGAGTCCGTACTATCCGTACCAGTTCTTTTTTAGGCTTCATCTCCTGACAGCCTACGCATTTTCTTTCCGGAATCTTTTTTACCTTCATCAGCCTCACTCCAGTTCGGCAGCTTGACTCTCACTCTTGATATCGATTTTCCAGCCTGTTAATTTCGCTGCTAAACGCGCATTTTGTCCTTCTTTACCAATAGCCAGAGAAAGCTGGTAATCCGGCACAATTACTCTGGCCATTTTCTCCATATCCCTTATTTCTACTTTAACCACTTTGGCAGGGCTCAGGGCAGCAGCCACAAACACTGCCGGGTCTGGATGCCAGGGGATAATATCAATTTTTTCGCCCTTCAATTCATTTACCACCATCTGCACCCGGGCCCCTTTTTGACCAACACATGCTCCCACCGGATCAACATTTTCATCTCTGGAATGGACGGCAATCTTGGAACGGTATCCCGCTTCCCGGGCCACCGCCTTGATTTCCACAATTCCTTCCCGAATTTCAGGTACCTCCAGCTCAAACAGGCGTTTCATCAGCCCCGGATGGGTACGGGAAACATAGACCTGAGGGCCTTTATTGGTACGCTTGACCTCAACCACATAGGTTTTAATCCTGTCCCCGGAATGGTATTCTTCCGTAGGCATTTGCTCACTTTTGGAGAGCAAGGCTTCGGTTTTGCCCAGATCGATGATAACATTATCCCGTTCGATGCGCTGTACAATCCCGGTAACAATGTCCCCTTCCCGATTGGCAAATTCCTCATAAATCAGACCTCTTTCAGCTTCCCGCAGCTTCTGGATTACCACCTGCTTGGCATTCTGGGCCGCAATCCGACCAAAGTTACGGGGAGTTACTTCCAGTTCCACCACATCGCCCAGGTCATAACGGGGGTTAATTTTTCTGGCCTCGGTCAGGCTGATTTCCTGGGTTTGGTCAGCCACTTCTTCTACTACAGTTTTTCTGGCAAAGACTTTAAGTTCCAGCGTATCCCGGTTAATATCCACCCTGACATTGTCTCCGGTACCAAAGTTCTTTTTGTAGGCTGAAACCAGAGCTGCTTCCAGTGCTTCGATAATTACTTCCTTGTCCAGTCCCTTTTCCCGCATCAAATCAACCAGTGCTTCCAGTAGTTCACCACTCATTGCCTGTGCCTTCCTCCTTAAAAATCTATTTCTAATTTAATTTTGGCTATTTGATTACGTGGGATGCTGGTTTCCAGCATCTCTTCTCCTATCCCAATAACCACTCTTTCTTTAGAAAAAGCCCGTAGAGTACCTATCCATTCTTTTTTCCCTTCAAAAGGGGCAAACAAACTGATTCTGACTTTCTTACCCAAAGACCGGGCCAAATCCTGGTCGTTTTTCAGGGGCCGGTCCAATCCTAAAGAAGATACTTCCAGATGATATGGGAAGGGTATCGGATCGTGATTATCCAGAACAGGATCAATTTGCCTGGAAATCATTTCACAATCATCGATATTGATGCCTTCCGGTTTATCAATAAAAATGCGCAAATACCATTCACCATGTTCTTTTTCTAGTTCCACATCAACAACTTCAATTCCCAGGGGTTCCGCAATTTCCTGCGCCCATGTGAGTACCTTCTGGCAAACCTCTTTCTTATTCAATTTTTTTCACCTCTTCAACAAATATTTCCACTGGTTATTATTTCCCAGGCTCTATCCTTTAATAGCCATTCCATCTCTGCAAAAGGAAAGAGTGGGTATGGACCCACTCTTTATCCGCTCCATTCATGGGATACTATAACAATTATACCATAGTACAACTATAATAGCAACCCCATCATTACTTCATCAATATACTCCGAGCCAATTCGATATTGTCTTTTCCTTCTGCCTTCTTCCTGGAAACCGTGTTTTTCAAAGAGATGGATTGAGCGACGGTTGGTGGTAAAAATCTGGGCTGTTAGTTTGCCGAAGCCTTTCTCTTTGGCCCATTCGATTGCATAAGCCAGCATTTGACTGCCAATCCCGGCCTCCCGATAATCCTTAACCAAATGCAGGCCTATTTCCAGCACATGCTGCAGTTTGGGATACTTGCCTCCCCCTGCCTGGGACGCTCCCAAACCGCCGATAACCTTATCTTCATGCAAAGCGACCAGCAAAAGATTGTGCTGAGTATCCAGGTTAGCGATATATTTAGCTTCTTCTTCCACTGTTCGTCCCACATTTTCGGTGAGGATAAAACTGCGCTCCCTGGCAACTGAAGCTATACTGCTGAGAATCCCTTCAGCATCTTCCGGCCGGGCAGGGCGGAGCCAAATTTCCCTCCCTTTTTGGTCAATAAAACGCCACTCTCTCTCCATACTTTAACCTCCCATCCTTTAATCTTAAGCCATAGTAAAAAGCTGCAACTGACTGGTAGCCGGCAAACCTCTTAAACAACCATGCCGGTCTAACACCTCGATGACGGTTTTGGTCAGGCGGGCCCTGGTCCGCAAATCCTCAATGGACACAAAGGGGGCTTCTCGCCGCGCCTCCACAATATTCTGGGCTGCAGCTTCACCTACTCCCTGTAAACCAGCAAAAGGCGGCAGTAATCCTTCCGGGGTGATGATGAATTTCTTGGCCTCCGATTCTTCCAGGCTGATCCGGCGCATTTTGATTCCACGCATATACATTTCCAGAGCCAGTTCTAAGATGGTCTGCAGGTTTTTTTCTTTCTGCGTAGCGTCAGAGCCTTTGGCCTCGATCTCTTCAATGGTCTTACGTACAACCTCTGGTCCCTGACAAATGAGCTCCGCATCGAATTCATCGGCACGTACGGTGAAATAGGTAGCGTAAAAGGCTTCAGGATAATAGACTTTAAAGTAGGCTATCCGGAACGCCATCATGACATAGGCTACCGCATGGGCCTTGGGGAACATGTATTTTATTTTCTTACAGGATTCTATATACCACTCCGGCACATTATGCTTGCGCATTTCTTCTTCATCTTCCGGTTTTACCCCTTTACCTTTCCGTACGCCCTCCATAATTTTAAAAGCTCGGCTGGGTTCCAGTCCTTTATAGATCAGATAGATCATAATATCATCCCGGGCCGAAATGGCCTCTCCCAGCTGACAGATGCCATTTTTGATTAAGTCCTGGGCGTTATTTAACCAGACATCGGTTCCGTGAGAAAAACCGGAAATTCGCACAAGTTCTGAAAAAGTTTTGGGTTTGGTATCTTCCAGCATCTGTCTTACAAATTTAGTCCCGAATTCAGGTATACCGTAAGTGCCCACATTACTCCGAATTTGTTCCGGTGTCACCCCCAGTGCCTCCGTACTGGAAAAAAGGGATAATACTTTCGGTTCATCCAGGGGTATGGTTTTGGCATCCACTCCGGTCAAATCCTCCAGCATTTTTATTACCGTCGGGTCATCATGTCCGAGAATATCCAGTTTAACCAGACGGCTGCTGATGGAATGGTAATCAAAATGAGTGGTAATCACCCCGGATTTTTTATCATCGGCCGGATACTGCAAAGGAGTAAAATCGTGAACATCACAATCCCGCGGTACTACCATGACCCCTCCTGGATGCTGGCCTGTTGTCCGCTTTACACCGGTACAGCCCTTGACCAGGCGGAGCAGCTCTGGATTGCGTTTGGGAATCCTGCGTTCCTCAAAATACTTTTTCACAAACCCGAAAGCGGTTTTTTCGGCAATGGTACCGATAGTACCAGCACGGAAGACATTTCCCTGGCCGAACAATTCCTCAGTATATTTATGGGCCCGGGGCTGATACTCACCCGAAAAGTTTAAATCAATATCAGGTACCTTGTCGCCTTTGAAACCCAGGAATACTTCAAAGGGTATATCATGGCCATCTTTTTTGTATTTACAACCGCAGTCAGGACAGTTCTTATCAGGCATGTCCGCACCAGAGCCTACCGACCCGTCCAGGATAAATTCGCTTTTCTTACACTGCGGACAAACATAGTGAGGGGGTAAAGGGTTAACCTCCGTAATCCCGGTCATGGTCGCCACAAAGGAAGAACCGACAGAACCCCGGGAACCGACCAGATAGCCATCATCATTGGATTTTCTTACCAGTTTATGAGCAATTAAGTATAAGACCGCAAAACCATTATTGATAATAGAATTCAGTTCTTTATCTATCCTGGCCTGTACTATTTCCGGCAGGGGGTCACCATAAATTCTTTTTGCCGTCTCATACGTCATGTTGATAATTTGCTCCTCCGCACCTTCTAGAACGGGAGGATAAAACTCATCCGGAATGGGTTTAAAAACTTCTACCGATTCCGCTATTTTCTGCGGGTTTTCAATTACAACTTCCCGCGCCTTCTCTTCCCCGAGATAGGCAAATTCCTCTAGCATCTCCTCGGTAGTTTTAAAATAGAGTGGTGCCTGGTCATCAGCATCGGTAAAGCCCTTGCCTGCCATTAATATTCGCCGATAAACTTCATCCTCAGGATTGAGGAAATGCACATCACCAGTAGCTACAACGGGAATCTGCAGCTTTTCCCCCAGCCTGACAATTTCCTGGTTCAGCCGTTGTAACTCTTCTAAATTCTTGACGGCATTTTCTTTCAATAAAAATTGATTGTTGCCAAGGGGCTGAATCTCCAGGTAATCATAAAATGTGGCGATTTCTTCCAATTTTTCCTGACTGGTCCCGTCGAGCAAAGCCCTGTAAAGCTCTCCAGCTTCACAGGCAGAGCCGATGATCAAGCCTTCACGATGTTTTATCAGCTGACTTTTGGGAATGCGGGGATGACGATGATAATAGTGCAGGTGGGACAAGGTAACCAGTTTGTACAGATTTTTGAGACCAGTCTTATTTTTGGCCAGTAAAATAATATGGTAAGATTTCAGACTATCCAGATTGATGTTTTTAATCAAACTGTTAATTTCCTGAATCTCATTTATGCCTTTTTCCCTTACCAGTTCCAGCAGTTTAAGAAAAATCAGGGCAGTAGCCTCAGCATCACAATCGGCACGATGATGCTGTTCCAGGTCTACTTCAAAGTGACGGGCCAGCTGATCTAGTTTATAATTTTTCATTGTCAGTAAGCAGCGAGCTAGCGATAAAGTATCCAGGAGGGGGTTAGTCAATTTTTCGCTGAAATACTGTTCAATTTTCACCCGGATAAAACCAGCATCAAAAGTGGCATTGTGAGCCACCAGAACAGCCCCTCGAATGAAGTTAAGAAAATCCTGCAACCCTTGTTCTGGCTCCAGAGCCTCAGCAAGCATTTCATTAGTAATACCTGTTAATTGGCTAATTTCTTCACTAATTGGCCGGGATGGCTTGAGAAAACAGTGGAATCTGTCTTGAATTTGTCCAGCCCTTATTTTTACGGCACCGATTTCAATAATATCATTGGTTAAGGGACTAAGTCCTGTTGTTTCCAGGTCAAAAATAACATAATCCGATTCGGCAATTGGTCCATTAACTTCACCGATCAGAATCGGCTGACCATCATCGATTAAATAACCTTCCAGGCCATAGATAACTTTAATGCCATACTTCCCCGCAGCTTCAGCCGCTTCCGGGAAAGCCTGTACTACGCCATGATCGGTAATGGCTATTGCCGCATGTCCCCACCGGGCAGCGGTTTTAACCAAATCCGCAGCACTGGCCACTCCATCCATCGCACTCATCTTGGTATGGGCATGGAGCTCAATCCTTTTTTCAGTCGCCTGGTCCTGTCGTTCAGGTATCCCTTCGGCAATGTTAATATCATAGGCCATTACCACCAGTTCCCGGCAAAAAGGGTCATATTGCACTGGTCCCCGTACTTTCAGCCATTTACCTTCTTTTAGCCAGGAATTCTCCTGTTCCTCATCCTTTTTCTCGCTGAAAAACTTGACCAGAATGGAATCGGTAAGATCTGATATGGCAAAAGTTGTCACAGTCCGACCGGATTTTAATTCCTTGCGTTCAATATTGAAGATTTGCCCCTGGATAACCACATTCCGTTCTTCTTCCAGAACGTCCTTAATCAGGACAGGAGTAGCGGTAATAGGCTTGCCTTTTAGAACAGGACTTTCCTTCTCTTCTTTTCTTTGCTCTTTATTTTCCTGCTCCTTATCAGTTTTTTCCTCTTTTGCTATTGCTTCAATCCTTTGAGTCAAAATGGTCTGCACATCCGGCAGGTCTTCCTCTAAGCTCGGCTGGTGGCCGATATCCAGAAGCACCTCCGGACTAAACTCAAAATGTTTCAGGCAATATTCCCTGATTAGTTCGGGAATCTTCTTGTCCTTTAATACCTGAACTCCCAGCAGGTTAGGCATTGAAATCAGAATACGTCCGGCCTCAATTTCCAGTTCCGACATTTCCAGCCACTTGCGGCAAACTTCTGATTTTTCGCCTACAGCCTCAAGCAGATAAGACTTTAACTGGACTGACTGCTGGCTCAAATCCGAGGCTGGACAATATAACAATAGCTTCAGTTTAGCGGGCAGAATCAGTTTATTCCCCAGCCCCTGTTCCAGTATGTTTAATTCCTCCAGAGGCAGAAGCCCGCCGATTTTCAAGTGAACCAGCCACAAACCCTGTTTCTGGCTGATTTCCACTTTGATTATCTCTGCTTCTGCCAGCAGCGCACAGCTTTCCGGAGAAAGGCGCAATTCCTCTGCCAGTTGCCCGAAATCTATTCTGCGCATAGTAATTACCACCCTGTTAAGGATTTAACAATTTCCCAGTACATTTTCATTCTGGCCTGCATCCCTTTAACCAGGCCAAACTTTTCTTCTTTCATTCGATGGGTAAGATCAAAAAGTTCTACCTCCAGCACTTTCCAACCTTTCTCCCGGGCCAGACTGTTAATAAAAACTTCTACCCCGTAGCGGGTGCTGGCCAGTTCATCATAGGGGGTAATTAAGTCCCGTAAAAGGGCCCTTTGTCCGGACAAACTGGGGGTAATTTTTTGCGCCAGGTCAGTGGTTAACCTACCCCCGCTAAATATACCTACTGTCATTTCAGCTTGTCCATTTAGAATTGGATTCAAAAGATTGGTGATATGTTCATCTCTAAGACCGATCAGATCAGCATCAAGAAACAGCAGAACGGAATGAAGAGCAGCTCTGGCGCCAACTAGCAGAGCTGCTCCCTTGCCTTGATTGTAAGGTAGTTCGATCACTTTTGCTCCTGCTTGCTCAGCAAGGATGGCGGTTTGGTCCTGACAGCCATCGCAAACAACGATCACTTCATCTACCAGAGCATGATTCCTGGTTGTTTTCACCACTGGCGCGATAGTTTTTGCTTCATTATAAGCCGGGATTATGGCAGAGCATCCCATGGTACAACCTCCACAAGTTAGTATCTGGCTAATTCTTCTTTGACCAGATTAGCAATCACCTGTGCAGCTGCCTCTACATCGAGTACCCGGGTGTTACCTGTTCTCCGTTCCTTGAGCTCTACTTTACCCTCGGCCAGGGTTTTGCCTACAGTAAGGCGATAGGGGTAACCAATCAGGTCTGCATCCTTGAACTTGACGCCGGCCCTTTCAACCCTATCATCAATTACAGTTTCAATCCCCAGCTGAGTTAACTGACTATAGATTTTTTCCGCTGCTTCCCGCTGTTGCTGATCTTTCTCGGATACAGGTATAACCACCACATGATAGGGAGCTATGGCCAACGGCCAGATGATCCCATTTTCGTCATGGTTTTGTTCAATAGCAGCTGCCATTGTCCTGGTAATACCGATACCATAGCAACCCATTACCATTTCTTTTTGTTTGCCATTTTCATCCAGAAAAACAGCATTCAGAGCTTTACTGTATTTTGTCCCTAACTGGAATACTTGTCCAACTTCAATACCTTTTGCTGTCAGCAATTTGCCTTCTTCACAGCGCGGGCAATGTTCTCCTGCCTCAACCATCCTTATATCTGCAACCAGGTCAACTGCATAATCCCGGTCATAATTAACGTTTTTTAAGTGATAGCCGTCTTCATTGGCTCCACAAACCAGGTTGTTCTGCTGGACTACTTCCGGGTCCGCAATGACCTGCCATACCTTGCCTTTTAGACCCACCGGTCCGATTGAACCAGGAGCTACACCGATCTTTTCTACTACTTCTTCATCACTGGCCAGATGCAATTGCAAAGTATCAACCAGGTTTTGCAGCTTGATTTCATTAACCTGTCTGTCTCCTCGCAGCACAGCAGCTACCAGACCTTTTTCAGTATGATAGATCAGGGTTTTAATAGTCTGTTCAGGAGCTATTCCCAGAAAGGCCGCTACCTCATCAATGGTCTTTTGTTCTGGAGTGGCGATTTTCTCTAAAGGCTGGGCTTCCTGTTTTCCCCTGGCAATCAATCTGGACTCAGCCTTTTCCACATTGGCAGCATAGGTACAGGTATCACAGTACACAATGGTAGCTTCACCCGCATCAGCAATTACCATAAACTCATGGGTACTGCTGCCCCCAATGGCACCTGCATCGGCCTCTACTGGCCTGAATTTGAGGCCCAGCCTGGTAAAAATCCGGGTGTAGGCATCATACATTTTTTGATAGCTGATTTGCATGCCTACTTCATCTTTATCAAAGGAATAAAGATCCTTCATGATAAACTCGCGCCCTCGCATCAGTCCAAACCGTGGCCGGCGTTCATCCCGGTATTTGTTGGCAATCTGATAGAGCAACAGGGGCAGCTGTTTATAGGAATGCACTTCATTGCGCACCAGGTCAGTAATGATTTCTTCATGGGTTGGTCCAAGGGCGAATTCGCGACCGTGCCTGTCTTTTAAACGGAAGAGCTCGTCACCATAAACATGCCAGCGCCCTGATTCCAGCCAGAGCTCTGCAGGCTGGATGATGGGCATGGTAATTTCCTGGCCCCCGGCCCGATTCATTTCTTCGCGGACGATTTGCATTATCTTATGCAAAACCCGCTGTGCCAGAGGCAAATATGTATAAACACCAGCGGCAGCTTTGCGGATAAATCCCGCTCTGAGCAGCAGCTGATGACTGATAACTTCGGCTTCAGCCGGAGTCTCTCTCAAAGTGGGTGCTAATAACTGGGATGCTCTCAACTAATCCAACCTCCTTATTTCTTCTAACAAAGCTGATAATAACTGTTCTTCCGGCACCTTGCGGATAACCTGTCCCTTTTTGAATAATAATCCGGCTCCTTTGCCCCCGGCAATGCCAATATCAGCTTCCCTGGCTTCGCCGGGACCGTTAACTGCACAACCCATAACAGCTACTTTCAGGGGCCGGTCTATCTGGTAAAGAATCTGATCAACCTCTTCTGCCAGCTTAATTAAATTCACCTGGCAACGACCACAGGTGGGACAGGAAACCAGCTCCGGGCCAGCCTGACGCAGATTCAAACTCTGCAAAATCTGCCAGGCAGTTCTCACCTCATAAACGGGATCAGCGGTCAGGGAGACCCTCATTGTATCACCTATACCTTCAGACAGCAATATTCCCAGACCTACTGATGATTTTATCACACCACGGAACAAGGTGCCAGCCTCTGTAACACCTATATGCAAGGGATAAGGCACTTTTTGTGCCAGCAGTCGGTAAGCAGCCAGCAAAACCGGAACCCGGGAGGTTTTCAGGGAAATTTTTATTTCCTCATAGCCAAATCGCTCCAGTAATGCTACATGCCTGAGAGCGCTTTCAACCAGCGCTTCGGCACAGGGATGGCCGTATTTTTCCAGCAAGTCCTTCTCCAGAGAGCCGGCATTAACCCCGATTCTTATTGGTACTGCTCGCTCCCTGGCAGCTGCCACAACTTCTTTTACCCGATCTTCACTTCCGATATTGCCAGGATTAATGCGCAGGCCTGCAACTCCATGGGCCAGAGCCTTTAAGGCCAGGCGATAATCAAAATGAATATCGGCAATCACCGGCAAGGGAGACCTGCGGCAGATTTCCTTGAGTGCCTGAGCTGCTTCTTCATCAGGTACGGCCACCCGAATAATTTCACATTTTTCCCGGGCCAGTACCTCAATCTGCTGCAGGGTAGTCTCCACATCCCTGGTATCGGTATTGGTCATGGACTGAACAGATACAGGCGCTCCGCCTCCGATTAATATATTCCCTATCTTAATCTGTTTTTTACTGGCCAAAAACAACTCCCCCTATTTCAGCAGCTGGGAAATATCATTTACAGTTACCACTACCATTAACACCAGCAACAGAGCAAAACCCACCAGGTGAACGATGTTTTCCCGTTTGGGGTCTACCCGGCGACCGACCAGCCCCTCCCAGCCTACAAACAGCAGTCGGCTGCCATCAAGAGCCGGAATGGGCAACAAATTAAATAATCCCAGCTGCAAACTTAATAAAGCAGCTAGCTGCAGCAAGTTCAGCCAACCTGCCTGAGCAGCCTTGCCTATCTCCATACTAATACGAGCCGGACCAGCCAGCCCTGCCGTCGGGTCGGGCATCTTAAACAAGTTAGCCAGATAGTGTAAAACAGTAGAAGTAATTTTACCTGTATATAGTACCCCATAACCGGCTGCTTCCCAGAGGTTAACTGATTTCATTTTTGGTGGCTGAGGGGAAATACCAATCATACTCTGCCCTGTTGCCGGGTCCTTTTTGGGTCTAAGCTCGATCAGCATCTTCTTCTGATTCCGGAGAATTTCCAGAGAAACTCGCCCTTGTTCCTGCTTTCTGATTTCCTGGACTACTTTTTCCCAATCCGTTACGGTCTTGCCATTGACCGCAATAATTCTATCTCCCGGCTTTAGTCCTGCAGCTTCGGCAGGCATGTTTTTTATCACTTCACCGATAACCGGCTCAATTACTGGTACACCCAGTTTGAAGAAAATTCCTGCTAGAATCAGGATAGTTAAGACAAAATTCATTAACGGTCCTGCCAGGATTACCAGTCCTTTTTGCCAGGGTTTCTTTTCATTAAAGCCTTCCCCCGGCCGGTATCTGAGCGCCCCATCTTCATCGGTATCTTCTTCCTCATCCATCCCGGCAAATTTAACAAATCCTCCCAGTGGGATAGCCCGTACACTATATAGAGTTTGGTTGCGTCCGGTTTTACCAAAAAGCATAGGGCCAAAACCGATAGCAAACTCATAAACTTTCACGCCTACCGCTCTGCCGGCAAAATAGTGTCCGGCCTCATGTACCAGCACCAGTAAACCAAGAACCAGGATAGTAGCGATTACCGAGACAAGAAAACTGGTCATTTTAATCACCGACCTTTCTTAATCAACTCAGCAGCCTTATAGCGCGCCTGCTGGTCGATATGAAGCACAACCTCCAGATCTTCAGCCTTCTGAGGCGAAAACTGGTCCAGGGTGGCTGCAATGACATCTACAATTTCCACAAACTTTATTTCCTCATTTAAAAATGCTGTAACCGCAACTTCATTGGCTGCATTGAAAATCGTTGGCGCCAGTCCCCCTGCCTGACCAGCCAGATAGGCTAATTTCAATCCTGGATACTTGGCATAATCCGGCAGCGAAAAAGTTAAGCTGCCGATACTTGCCAGATCCAGCCGCGGCCAGGCCCCACTCCAGCGCTGCGGCCAGGAGAGGGCGTACTGAATGGGCAGGCGCATATCCGGTAAACCTAATTGAGCCAGCTGGGAGCCATCACAAAACTCCACCAGTGAATGGATAATACTCTGGGGGTGGAGCAGCACCTGGATCTGTTCATAGGGTATACCAAACAGCCAGTGCGCTTCGATCACTTCAAGACCTTTATTGATCATGGTAGCGGAGTCAATGGTTATTTTGGCTCCCATAGACCAGTTAGGATGAGCCAGAGCATCTCTAACTGTTGCTTCCTGGAGGCGCTGGATATCCCACTCGCGAAAAGCCCCTCCGGAAGCGGTTAAAATCAATTTACTAACTTCATTTTTCTTTGACCCTTGAATACATTGAAAAATAGCAGAATGTTCGCTGTCTACCGGGATAATTTTGACGCCATGTTTTTCGGCCAGGGCCATCACCAGTTCTCCTGCTGCTACCAGGGTTTCCTTGTTGGCCAGAGCAATATCAATTCCTTGTTTAATAGCGGCAATAGTAGGCAACAGCCCCCGGGCACCAGTAATAGCCGTCACAAGCAAATCTATCTCAGCTTCAGTAGCTGCTTTTAATAAACCTTCAGTACCCCAGTAGATTTCTGGAACCCAGCTTTCAACCCGCAGTTGCTGAGCTAGCCACTCAGCGTCCTTCGCTTCTGCAACTGCTACTACCTCTGGCTTAAACTCCCTAATCTGAGCCAGCAATAAATCCACGTTACGTCCTGCAGCAAGGCTTGATACTTGCAGATTTTCCCGCTGGGCACGGACTACTTCCAATGTCTGTGTCCCAATGGAACCTGTACTGCCGATTAGTCCTATTTTGCGCATGTCTGAACCCCGTTTCTTTCTATTATATCCGTGTTATCCCAGTTTTAATAACCGCCTGAATAGCGATTAACAGGATAGGACCCAATACTACCCCCAGAGCGCCCCAGAGCTGATAGCCTGTATAAATCGCTATTAAAGTGGCCAGGGGATGCAGGCCCACATTATCAGCGACCACTTTTGCTTCCAGTAGCTGCCTGACCAGGCTCAGCACCCCATACAGGATAACCAATTTCAGAGCAAAAAAGCCCTGGCCGTGAAAGTAACTGAGCAGAGCCCAGGGTAACAATACTGAGCCAGGGCCCAGCACCGGAATAAAATCCATTAACCCTACCACAATTCCCATGGTTAGAGCAAATTGACTGCCCGTCAGGTAAAGACCACCAATGGCCAGGATAGTGGTAATTGTAATAAGTATAAGCTGGGCCTTGAGATAGCCAGTAAAGGCCAGTATAATTTTCGATCCCACTTCTAAAGTCGTTTCTCCCCAGGGAGGATTTAGCAGTTGTAACCAGAAACGGATAATTTTTTCTTTGTCCTTGAGGAGAAAAAAGGCTGCCAAAATGGCGATAATCAATACAACAAAGCCGCCAGTAATACTGGCTGGTAATACTTGTACTGACCTCAGTAAAGTCTCTGATGCTGAAATAATCAGCTGCTGGCCTTTAGCCACAATATTATCTATATTGTCCTTGACAGCCTGATGGAGCTGCGGTGGCAACTCCCGGTAAAATGCAACCCCTTTTTCCAGCAATGCGTTAGCTTTTTGCCAGACGTGATCAACAAAAATAATGATCTGTTCCCGGTATTCAGGCAGTTCTCGGGTTAAGCGAAGGGTTTCCAGAATCAATCTGGCTAAAATCAGGGCCCAGATAACTATAAATCCGCCTACTACACCAGATAAGGTTAATAAAACAGCCAGAGACCTTTTTAATTTAAATCTTGCCTCCAGTTTATTAACCAGTGGATCCAGCAGGACTGCCAGAAAAGCCGCCAGGATAAACGGTAATGAGATATAAAGAAACTTTCCGAGCCAGGGCATCAAAAATGGTAAAAAGTAAGCCCCACCAAAATAGAGGGTGAGTAAAATCAGCAAGGCCGTCAGCCATTGATAATAATTGGAAGCCATCCGCCTCATCCATTGCCCCCCCTAACAAACCAATCCAGCAAAACATAGGCCAGCGGCGCTGTAAACATGATCGAATCAAACCGGTCCAGTACTCCTCCATGGCCCGGAAAAATGTTACTACTATCCTTTACCCCTGCCGCTCTTTTCAAAGTGGATTCTGCCAGATCTCCCAGCTGTCCTCCCAGACTTATGACAATCCCAAAGCCAGCCCAGAAAAGGTAAGAAAAACCGGTCAGTTTAGGCCCCAGCATTGCCAGCACCAGGGCAGCAGTGACCGCTCCACCAATAACCCCCTCGATGCTTTTTTGGGGACTGATCACTGGTGCCAGGGGATGTTTTCCCAGGGCCCGCCCTGTAAAGTAAGCCCCGGAGTCGGCCAGCCAGTTAGCAATAAAAAACAATGCTGTCAACCATAATCCCTGATCTTGCTCTCGGAGGAGTAGAATGTAAGTGAGAGAAACAGTTACATATACAATACCAAAAAAGCCTGCTCCTAGATCTGACCAGCGTAGGCGCGGAAAAGATATAACCGCAATCAGCAATGTCCAGAGCAACAGAAAGGTTATTCCATAATCAAGACGATGATTAATCATGCTGAAAAAGACCAGTATTACCCCCGGTCCAGCCAGCAGCCAGCTGACCTTTATCCCCAGATGCTGAAGGATATTTTTCAGCTCCCACTGGCCCAGCAGCGCTAGGATCAGAATACCTCCTCCCAGCCAGCTTCCCCCCTGCCAAATAAGCCAGAGAGCCAGAGGTATTCCGATAATGGCAGTTATAACCCTGTATACCAGCACAAAATCACCTCTATAGTTATAGCAAGCCGCCAAAACGGCGCTCCCGCTTTTGATAATCCACTATAGCCTGTAAAAAATGCTCTTCCCGGAAATCAGGCCAGAGCACATCTGTGAGCCAGAATTCCGTGTAAGCTAACTGCCAGAGCAAATAATTGCTGATGCGCAATTCTCCAGCAGGGCGAATCAATAAATCAGGATCTGGGATATCTCTGGTGTAAAGAAACTTTTCTATCACCTCTTCATCAATAGAACCGGGGTCAATTTTCCCTGCTTTCACTTCTGCCGCAATCTGATTTACCGCTTGCACTATTTCAGCTCTACCGCCATAGTTTAGACACAAGCCTAAAACCAGTTTGTTATTTTTGGCAGTTAAATTGATAGACCTGGTCAGTGCCTGCTGGGCAGCAAGGGGTAACCCGGCCAGATCGCCATAAGCCCGAATCTGAACTCCTTGCTGATTTAACTCTGCCACCTCTTTTTCCAGATATTCCACCAGTAAATTCATCAGTGTATCCACTTCTTCTTTAGGCCGCTTCCAGTTTTCCGTGGAAAAAGCATATACTGTGAGATATTTTATACCAATGTTTGTACAAACTTTCACCGCTGTACGCAAGCTTTCCACACCGGCACGATGACCAACACTTCTTGGCAATCCCCTTTTTTGTGCCCAGCGGCCGTTGCCATCCATAATAATGGCAACATGTTGGGGTAATCGAGACAGATCTATTTCATTAATTTGGTGATTGTCCGCTTGTTTTTCCGGCAAAACCGCAGAACCCAACATGCGCGATATCCATTTGGCCACGGGCAATCCTCCCTCCGATAATTTACCATAAATATATTATAACATGAAAAAACCCCCTCGGCGAGGGGGCTTTTTCCCGCAATTTAGCCCTGGCTGATTGCGCCAGTGGGGCAAGCTTCTGCACAGCTACCACAATCTACACATGCATCAGCATCAATGGAGTAGATATCCCCTTCCTTGATGGCGCCATTCGGGCAGGTATCCATGCAGGTACCGCAAGCTACACACTCATCGGAGATTTTGTAGGCCATTCCTCACACCCCCTTTCCCTATGTGGAAAATTAAAGTTCCATAATTTCTTCTTCTTTATGTTCAGCTAATTTATCGATTTCTTTAATATATTTGTCAGTCAGCTTCTGAACCTCATCCTGACCGCGTCTAACTTCATCTTCAGAAATGCCTCCAGCTTTCTCCTGAGCTTTCAGCTCATCATTTGCCTCTCTTCTCACATTCCGCACAGCAACCCGGGCCTCTTCCGCCTTTTTCTTAACCACTTTTACCAGCTCAGTCCGCCGCTCCTGGGTCAATTGCGGAATAGCAATACGAATTACGGTACCGTCATTGTTGGGGGTCAGCCCCAAATCGGATTTCATTATCGCTTTCTCAATTTCATTCAAAACACTCCGGTCCCAGGGTTGAACTACCAGCAACCTGGGTTCAGGAGCGGAAATATTAGCCAGCTGGTTAACAGGAGTTGGCACACCATAATAGTCCACTGTTACCTTCTCCAGCAAAGCGGGAGTTGCGCGTCCAGCCCGCAGAGAAGCCAGTTCTTTTTTTAGTACAGCCACTGCTTTTTGCATTTTCTCTTCATGCTCACGAATGATTTCTTTAATCATTTCGTCTCTTCACCTCCAACTAATGTACCGATCTTTTCTCCCAGTACTACTTTCTGGATATTGCCCTCTTCATTAAGGTTGAAGACAATAATGGGAATACTGTTATCCATACACAGGGAAGTGGCGGTTGAATCCATTACCCCCAGCCCCAGTTGTAAGACATCCAGATATGTAAGTTCTTTAAACAGTCGGGCAGCGGGGTTTTTCTTGGGATCAGAGTCATAGACCCCATTTACCTGCTTGGCCATCAGGATAACTTCCGCTTCTATTTCGGCAGCCCGCAAAGCTGCGGTGGTATCAGTAGAAAAATAGGGGTTACCAGTGCCGGCTGCAAAGATCACCACCCGTCCTTTTTCCAGATGGCGAATCGCTCTCCTTCTTATATAAGGCTCAGCTACCTGCCGCATCTCAATGGCCGTTTGTACCCTGGTATCCACGCCCAGGTTTTCCAGGGCATCCTGCAGGGCCAGAGAATTCATCACAGTAGCCAGCATACCCATATAATCAGCAGTAGCCCTGTCCATGCCTTTAGCACTACCGGCCACTCCGCGCCAGATATTACCTCCACCCACAACGATAGCAACCTGGACTCCCAGTTTTACAATTTCACTAATCTGGCGGGCAATGTTCTGAACAGTATGCTGGTCAATGCCAAAACCCTGTCCACCAGCCAGCGCCTCACCGCTTAGTTTAAGAACAACCCGTTTATATTTTGGAACTGTCATGGGCCAACCTCCTGTATTTGTATAATCAATTCTACAACGGTGGCCGATTTCCTTTTGTTTTCAGAAATATTTTTACAAAAAAGAGAACACAAAAATGTGTTCTCTTTTATTACCAACTACCGCTGCAGCTCCTTCATAACTTCGGCAGCAAAATCATCCTGCCGTTTCTCCAGACCTTCACCCATTTCGTAACGAACAAACCGTCTGACATTAATATTTTCACCGATTTTGGCAATTTTTTCCTTGATAAGTTGTTCTATGGTGATGTCCGGATTTTTAACAAAAGGCTGCTCCAGCAAGCATACTTCTTTGTAGAACTTTTCAATTCTTCCTTCCACCATTTTTTCGACGATATTTTCGGGTTTGCCTTCATTAAGAGCTTGAGCCCGCAGAATCTGCTTTTCTTTTTCAATTACATCAGCAGGCACTTCTTCCCGCCGGACATACTGAGGCTTGGAAGCAGCAATTTGCATAGCAATATCCTTGCCCAACTGCTGGAATTCCTCGGTTTTGGCCACGAAGTCAGTCTCACAGTTAATTTCCACCAGGACACCTACACGGCCGCCAGCATGTATGTACGATGTAACGATCCCTTCAGCTGCAATCCGGCCAGCTTTTTTGGCTGCTGCAGCCAGCCCCTTTTCCCGCAGATATTCAACAGCCTTTTCCATATCACCATTGGTTTCCTGCAATGCCTTTTTGCAGTCCATCATCCCGGCACCGGTTCTTTCTCTTAGTTCTTTAACTGCCTGTGCAGATATCATCACGATAACCTCCTTAAATTTTTGTAATAAAAAGGGTGGGCCCGAGTTTCCGGCCACCCACCCGACTTTACTACTCGGTCATTTGCTGTCCTTGCAAACCTTCCAGAATAGCATCTGCCATTTTGCTGGTTAACAGCTTTACCGCCCTGATGGCATCATCATTACCGGGAATAACGTAGTCTACCTCATCTGGATCACAGTTAGTATCCACAATAGCGACCACCGGTATACCCAGTCGCCGCGCTTCAGCAACAGCAATTTTTTCTTTCCGCGGGTCGACCACGAACAAGGCACCGGGCAGTTCCTTCATATCCTTAATGCCGCCCAAGAATTTTTCCAGTCTGGCTTTTTCTTTTAACAGTTCGGCCACCTCTTTCTTGGGCAGTACGGCAAAGGTACCATCCTGTTCCATTCTCTCCAGCTCATGCAGCCGTTCAATTCTTTTCCGAATGGTGGTGAAGTTGGTCAGCATACCACCCAACCAACGCTGATTTACATAGAACTGACCACAGCGGACAGCTTCCTCTTTCACAGCTTCCTGCGCTTGTTTCTTGGTTCCTACAAACAGCACAGTCTTGCCTTCTTCAGCTACACTGCGCAGGAAATTGTAGGCTTCCTCTACTTTCTTAACAGTTTTTTGCAAATCGATAATGTAAATTCCGTTCCGGTCAGTGAAGATATATTCCCGCATTTTGGGGTTCCACCGCCGGGTTTGGTGTCCGAAGTGAACACCGGCTTCCAGTAATTGTTTCATGGAAACGACTGACATATTTACACCTCCATTAGTTTTACCTCCGCCCCCATCTTCTTCGCTGCCCACCTGTCTCCAGGCACTCGGCAGCGAATCCGGAGACGTGTGTATTTTACACACCAATTGCTATTTTAACATAACTTGATTTAATTGGCAAGGGTTCAGTGGGTCAGGGTTTTAAGAATGTCAGCAACCGATGTGTTTTGTTTTATCTGATAAGTTCCCGCTTTAAACTTCCGGGCCAGTCCCGCCTTATCCACTTCCATCAGAAAAGCTTTTTTATCCTGGATTAATCCTTCTGCCAGCAGAATATCCGCTATTTTTTCTGAAGTAACCCCTTTGGGCAAAACCACTAGAACCATGCGTTCTGCTGATGGTTGCTGGGCAGGCTGGACCGGCAAACGTTGCTGGGCTTGTTTTTCCCATTCTTTCCTGGCGTTGGCCAGTTCCTGGGCTACCTTTTCCGCCGCCTCCTGTCGAGTAATCATACCCAGAGAGCGGGCCCGGCTGATTAGTTCTGCTTCTGATAACTGCAGGTTGCTTTTTGCAAAAAACAGGGCTAAACCGCCCAGTACCAGGCCTATGCCCAAACCGCGCCAAAAGGCTTGCCTACCCATTATCGCCCTGCCTCCTTGCCAAATAAATCTATAATCAGCTGGGCTTCCCCTTTGCCTATTCCCAGACGGGCCGCAATTTCATCTATCGATAGCCCTGATTGCCATAAGGCTATGATTTCATCTTTATTTTTAAACCGGGAATCCATTTTCTTCTGCGGCTCCTTATCTTTTTCCCGGTTTTCTTTAACTTTGTCCTTAGTTTTAGGCTTTTTCATAACCTGTGGGTCTCCATCCGATACCACTGTTTTTTCCAGCCTGTTAACCAGTTTTTCTGCCGCTTCTTCCACTTCTGTCAATAACAAGGCTACATCTGCTTTTGCCTGTTCAACCCTGGTCAATATCGTTAATAGTTCGTCCTGACGTTTCAGATTTTCCCTTTTTTCCAGCCAGAAACTCCAGCCCAGAGCCAGTATACCTGCTAACAACATCCACCATTCTAATGTCACCGCAAATCGTCTCCTATACCAGAATATCCAGATGTTCCTTTTTCCCTTCTTCCCGTTCTTCCTGCTTTTCTTTGTCTTTTTCCGTTTTTTTTCGTACACGACTGCCCAGCGTTTTGCTGCTGGCTTGAATCTTTTGTTTCACATTTCGGGTCTGTTTATCCAGTTGAGCGCTGAATTCCTGATTAGCCTGCTGGCGAGCAGCCAGCTCAGTTTGCTGGATTTTGCTTACTTCCTGAACTTTAATGAAAGTATTTTGCATATCAACAGGCTTAATACTCATCGCTCTCCCCCTAACGCAAAGGCCGCATTTCGATTTCACCTTCCTGATTCAGCTGAAAAGACACGTATTGCACGGGTTCATCGATAATCAGGGTCTGGTCACCAATGACGATCCGGGTTCCGGGATGGACAATTTTTTCTATCATTATTTTGCCTTCAATTGAGGTTTGCAATAAAGTTAATAGCTCCTGCTCCTCGACTATCAAATTTTTTAATTCAGCTTCCAGATTAATTACTGATCGTTTTACCTTAATTAACAATGCCTTCTTTTCATCAGGAAGCTCACCGGCCTTTTCCTTCATTCGCTGCAGAAGGTCAATGATTTGCTTTGCTTTGGTCAAACTTTGTTGAACTGCTGTCAGCCCGGATACAGTCGCTAAATATCTAAGTTTCAGTTTCGGGCTTACTCCAGCTTCCAGCAAAGTATGAGTCCCCATCGGTGCTCCCACAGTTTTGGCCCGGATGTCCCGTCCAGCCCGGACTTCCCCGCCGGCAATCAGAGCTTTGCTGCCTTCCACTATGACCGAACCTTCCGCAATTACCTGGCTGTGCATAATCCCTTTCCCGATTTGCACATTCCCGCCACATTCAATGAATGCGTTTTCAACATAGGCTGCAAACAGGTTACCCTGACAGGATATCTGAGCGCCTTTTTTGCCAATAATGCCATTACGTACCCGCAAATGTCCCCCGGCCTGGATACTGCCTCCTAAGACAGCACCACCTACTTCCACATCAGCGGTAGCTTTGACCTGAAATCCGCCAAGCACATCACCGGTGATACGGATGGTGCCATCAAAATCAATGTTTCCGGTGGAAAAATCCACATTACCCCGCACCTCATATATATCAGATACGGTTACTTTGCCATTAATCAAGGCCACATGTCCGTTTTTTTCTGCAACAATTATATTTTCCTCCTGCAAAAGGCGCGTTCCTTTTCCTGCTTTCAAGACCACATCTTTTGCCTTTTTAGCAGGAATCACCCGACCATATATGTCCATTCCATCCTGGCCAGGTACAGGAGGAACCCGCTCGGCCAGCACATCCCCGGCTTTAACCTGTTGAATCAGTTCCAGGTTATAATAGTCGACCGACCCGTCCTGACGGGCTTTGGGAGTTAGAGGGAGCCCATTAATTTCAAAATGATATTTAATACAAGCATCTATTCCAGCTACAGGTTCCCGGCCCCGGGCTAGTAGAATTTTTTCTCCATTCCGTTTTACAATAGCGGTTTTAATATTTTCCTCAATCAAACCATATTTAATCTTCCGTTCATTGATAGCTTTCCAGACCAATTGTTCCAGTTTCTGGTCACTTTCTTCTGCTGCTGCAAGCAGCTGTAAAAAGGCTGTCATGTTATCCGCACTGGTTTCGAGACTTAAAACGATTTTCTTTTCTTTCTGCTGATCCATGACAGCCCCTCCCCCGGTTATTCCGCAAAAATCTTTTGCTTCTGTCGACTGAGCCGGCCCCGTAACCGGAAAATTGCTTTGGTATGCAGCTGTGAAACCCGGGATTCACTAACTCCAATTACTTGTCCTATCTCCTTTAAGGTCAAACCATTATAATAATACAGGGCTACAACTAGTTTCTCCTTTTCTGGCAGTTTGGCAATAGCGTCGGCAAGAATTTGCTTGACTGCTTGAAGCTGAACCTGTTCCTCAAGGGTTGGTTGACTTTTGTCGGCGATCAATTCATGGAATCCGGCAGTATTTTCTTCTTCCCCAGGAATCAATTCATCAAGGGAAAAAATAACCCCCTGGGAGCTCTGTACCAGCAGCTGCTGATATTGCTCCTCTGACAAACCTAAAGCCTGGCAAATTTCTTCATCCGTAGCCGACCTACCCAAACGCTGTTCTAACTCCCAAATTCCCTGTTCTAATTTCTTTACTCTGGCTCTTACTGAAGCTGGCATCCAATCCAGCTGGCGCAAGCCATCGATTATCGCCCCTTTGATGCGGGCTACCGCATAAGTTTCAAATTTGATGCCTCGCTCAGGCTCAAACCGTTCGATGGCTTCCAGTAAACCAAAGGTACCAAAACTTAATAATTCATCATAAGTGATACTGGATGGCAAGCCTGAAATAAGCCTGCCCGCCACATATTTAACGAGATGAGCATAACGTTTAATGAGGGCCTCCTTCAACTCTGGTCCTTTTTTTTCTTTATATTCTGCCCAGAGCTGTTCATCCTTTTGCCCGCTCAATTTAATGGCCAACATGGGCTCACCTCTTTAGATATGATAGTTTTTAGCTGCCATAGTACGAATATGCACAAGCCCTGTTTCCAGGTCAAATTCAATGGTTCGCCCGATATTTCCTCCAGTGTCCTCCGCCAGCAAAGGAATATCCCAGGCAGCAAGGGCTGTTTTTACCGCTTCCACATTTCTCTGTCCCACTTTCATGATTTCATGTTCACCACCAAAGGAAAACATCTGGGCCCCGCCTGCAATCTTAGCTTTTAACCGACGGCGGCAAGCCCCATGGTTTTCCAGCAACTGGATTAGTGCCGGTACGGCTGTATCAGCAAATTTCGCGGGATTTCCCACTACCCTGGCTTTAGTGCTATCTGGCAGCATAATATGGGCCATGCCGCCTTTTTTGCTGAGAAAATCCCAGAGACATATGCCTACACAGGAACCCAGACCAGAAGTCAATAACCGGGCAGGAGCCTGTCCTATCTTTAAATCAGCCATCCCAACTTTTATAATCTCCATCTCAACTTACACTCCCAGCGCCGTAACTATAACTCTAAGGGAATCAGGCTCAGGCAAGAGGAAAAAGTGCCCGATCATTTCCTTGTGATTTAGCTTGAATATGGTCTCTATTATCAGTACCTCATTGGAAACATGCCCTAGTTCCGCAGCAACACTAGAAAGGATATTGCAGCCATAATCCAGGGCCACCCCCGGTATCGAAGGATAAAATCTGATACCAGTAAAGCCAGTAATGGCCGCTAGAAAACCTCCTGTTACGATATTTCCGACTTCAGCCAGGGCCGATAACTCAAACTGATTAAAACTCCCCGTCTCAGTTACAGAGCGCTGTAACAGCATTTCCACCAGCTGCTGGGCCATGGATTGCGGCAAGAGCCATAAAACTTCTCCTGGAGCTTGCCCCTTAATCTTCTGGTAAATACCATAAACAGTTTCCTGGCAAATAGGCGATGCTTCCAGAATCTCCTGATAAGAAACAATATTTATCTCCGGCACTGACATCTCTACTCTCTGACCCAGCATGGTGGCCAGAGCAGTGGCACCATTACCAGCACCAATATTGCAAACTTCCCTGATTACATCCAGCTGCGCTTCACTCAATTTTTTGAATTCCCCCACCCCAATTCCTCCTTAAATTGCCGTTTCAATACCATCACTACCCGATCTGGCAATTTAACAAAAGCGTCAATATATTTTTCGTAGATATCAGTTTGAATCTGATCTTCTCCTACCTTGGTTACACTGCTAATTTCATCAGCCAGTACCCCAAACATACCCTCCTGTTCAGTCAAAATTATAATTCGGCTTTCTTCAGTGATTAACGGTTCCGGCAAGCCAAACAACCGGTGCAAAGAAAGGACTGGTACTACTGTTCCCCGCAGGTTTATCACCCCGAGAATATAGGAGGGTGTCCGCGGCACCCTGGTAATTTTAACGAGCGGAAAAATTTCCTTCACTCTGTTGATATAAAGACCATACCATTTGTTTTGTAAACGAAATACAACAATTTGAACCTCCACTGCCTTTACCTCCCCGTCAATAGGGATGGGACATCCAGGATCAAGGCAACTTCACCATTGGCTAAAATGGTAGCACCTGCAATGCCTGAAATCCCTGTCAAAAGTGGGCCCAGGGACTTGATGACGATTTCCTGCTGTCCCAGCAGTTCGTCCACGATCAACCCTATCCTCTGTCTCCCTGTTCTGACAATAACCACAGGCAATTCTGTTTCCGGCTCTGGTATCTCCCAGGGGTGTTCCAGCAATTCTTTTAAAATGTACACAGGAACCAGTACTTCCCTTAGTTTTATATAATAAGCCCCCTGTAGTTCCAGAATATCCCTTTGTAAAATTGCCGCTGTTTCTTCGATATAGCCGATCGGTACTGCATAGGTCTCCTGACCGATCTTGATAAGTAAGCTCTGCAAAATCGCTAAAGTTAAAGGCAAAATAATGTGCACAGTGGTGCCCTGATGCAAACGAGAATTCAGCATAATCCGCCCATTGAGGGATTCAATTTTTTTCTTCACTGCATCCATTCCCACACCACGGCCAGAAATATCGGTCACTTTTTCTGCTGTACTCAATCCCGGTCGGAAAATCAAAGCCAGTTTTTCCTCTTCACTCATTTGTTCCGCTTCAACGCTATTGATAAGACCGTTCTGCAAAGCCTTTTGTACTACTTTCTCAGTATCAATCCCTTTGCCATCATCCTTAATTTCAATGACCACATGATTCCCTTCATGAAAAGCCGAAAGACTGATGGTTCCGGCAGCTGGTTTTCCTTTTGCCAGCCGCTCAGCAGGGGATTCAATACCGTGGTCAATGGCATTTCGCAGTAGATGCACCAGTGGCTCCCCAATTTCATCTATCACCGTGCGATCCAGCTCTGTATCAGCTCCATAAACCTGAAAATCGATCTCTTTTCCCAGTTCTCTGGCCAGATCCCTAACCATGCGAGGAAAACGATTGAACACCGTCTCAACTGGTACCATGCGAACTTTCATTACCAGGTTTTGTAATTCGGAGAAAATAAAATCCATTTGTTCGATAGTCTCGTTAAGTTCTTTCAGTCCATTTTTCCTGGCGATGGCGAATAAGCGGGTTTTATTTATTACCAGTTCTCCCACCAGGTTCATCAATATATCCAGTTTCTGAATATCCACCCTGAGGGTTTGAGCTTTCAACTGTCCTGACGGTTTCTTATCAGATTCTACCGCTGGTTTTATCGTTTCCTGCCCTGATGATACTGCCGGTTTTTCTGTTTTTGTTTCCTGTACCGGTCTGGCCTGAAGCTGAAAGGCTTCGATGTGATAGCTTTCCAGTTCAGAGACAGATTGCATAGCTGTTTCTACTGCACTGGCTGATTCGGAGCTTATTAACAGAAATTCCACTATCCGGTCAAAATTGTCTTCTTCAATTTCCGATGTGTCAGGTACGGTTTTAATAATTTCCCCCAGCTGCTCCAAATTGCGATAAACCATCAATACCCGGGGCACTTTCATTAAACAATCTTCCCGTAGAATTACTTTGATTTTCCAGACATTTAACCCCTGGCTACTGGCATCCTGTACCACTCTTACTTCATACTCATTGAGTACCATAGCAGGTGCGGGGGAAGTTGTCGGTTTAGACTCTTCATTTTTTTTGGTAGTAACTGATTCAGCGGCCTCAGGTTGATGATTCCTAAGCTGATTGATAATATCCTGCGGCGATGTTTGAATACTGCCCTGGCTGGCGACTTCCTCCAGCATAATTTCCAGCGTATCAGCTACTTTCAGCAAAAGGTCAATCCCATTGGAACTGATACATTGCTGGGTTCCCCGGTAGGGTTGCAAGAAACTTTCCATTTCATGGGTAAGTTCGGCCATCTGGGTAAAACCCATCGTTGCCGACATTCCTTTCAAAGTATGGGCACTGCGAAAGAGCTCATTGATGGTTTCCAGGTTACACGGGTCTTTTTCCAGCTCCAGCAAACACTCACTGATTTTTTGCAAATGCTCCCGTGCTTCCTCAAAAAATATGGTTAGATACTGGGACAGATCCACAATTCTCCCCTCCCCTGGGCTATAGCCATTTCATTATCTCCAGGGCAATTTTATTCAAAGGCACAACTACATCAACGCCACCTTTTTGGATTGCTACTTTTGGCATACCAAAAACCACACATGAACTTTCATCCTGGGCGATAGTTTTACCCCCGGACTTTTTGATTTCCACCATTCCATCAGAGCCATCCCCACCCATACCGGTCATAATCACCCCGATTTTGGGCAGATTTAAGCGGGCTACTGATTTCATCATTACATCTACTGATGGTCGATGTCCGGAAACCGGTGGTGACTGGTTTAGACTGATAAAGTAACTGCCCTGATTTTGACGAACTTCCATATGATAGTCTCCAGGTGCGATATAAACGACCCCGTTTTTGATTTCCTCTCCATCTTCCGCTTCCTTGACTACTAAATGAGAAATGCTGTCCAGTCTCTCTGCCAGCGATTTGGTAAATCCTCTGGGCATATGCTGTACAATCAGGATAGCCGCCGGTAAATTGCGGGGAAACTGGGTCACCACTTCCTGTAAGGCCCTGGGCCCTCCTGTGGATGTACCGATTGCAACCAGCTTGGAAACACGCTGAAAAGCAGTGAGCTTTGCCCCTGTCTGAGGAAGAAGCGAGAGGCTGCTGCTCGTTTTTTTCAATTTGGCCAGAGCAGCATTGCTTACTTTAATGATTAGTTCCTCCTGGACTTTATCCAGATCAAAACTAATTTGTCCTGAAGGTTTGGCTACAAAATCCACCGCTCCCAGTTCCAGAGCTTTAATGGTAGCTTCTGCCCCTTCTGTCGTCAGAGAACTGAGCATAACCACTGGGAGTGGGAATTGTTCCATAATTATTTTTAAAGCTTCCAGGCCGTTCATGACCGGCATTTCCACGTCCAGAGTCATCACCTGGGGTTTTAGTTCCTGGACCTTTTCTATGGCTTCCTGACCATTTTTGGCATATCCGACTACTTTGATTTTACCGCTGCTTTCTAAGATCCTGGTGATGTACTGGCGCATAAATGCTGAATCATCAACAACTAAAACTTTTAATGGTTCCATAGCCAAACCCCCTATAACAATCCCTTCTTTCTCAGCTCCCGTTGCCGATCGAAAATGTATTTTATGATTTTATCCCTGTCCCGTTCTTCAATAATAGTAAACTGTATACCGATATTGTAACCTTTTTTGGGTTTTTCCAGGGGCAGGCAGCGTACTACCTTGCCTACGGCGATGATTTTATCCTTTGGCAGTTTTAAATGGAGTTCCAGTTCGGTCCCCAGTTCCAGGGGTTGCGGGATTTCGATGCGCACGCCGCCACCGGAAATATCTTTGGTTACAGTATCAGTTCCGGTTATATCATCTTCTTGCAGTTTATAAAAGGTCAGGGGAACGCTGTCATCCAGGCGGACGTAGTTGCGTCTCTGTACCCGATTTACTGATTCTGGAATGCTAATGGATAATATCGCTTGGGGAGCTGTGGCCCGGGAAATTACTTCAGATTTAAAGCTGTATATTGCCGACTGGTCAAAATACCGCACCAGAATTTGGCTTCCTACTCTTACGGGAACAGGTACTCCTTTACTAAAGGGCAAAGCGAGGATGATTCTGTCAGGTGCAATCTCTTCTACTCGGCTGCGGTAAACCCCGGAAAGATTTTCTTCCAGCAATTCTATTTCCACATTCTGGTTTACCGACAGCTGCGGTACTACCGCCACTCAAATCCCTCCCTCAACTGAAGAAACCAATAATTTTGTTAAAAAATGATTTAACTCCACCTGGCGGTTTTTGGGTATCCTGCCCCGTTAATAATTTATCGGCAATTCCTTTCATACAGGTACTGGCCAAGCAATTGGGGTATTTTAAAACAAAAGGTTCCTGATATTTTACCGCCTTGGATACATGGAGATCATCCCAGATAAAACCCAGTTGCTCCAAATTCAATTTCAAGAAACGCTGTGAAACCATGGTTAGTTTATTGGCTGTATTTTTGCCTTCCTCCATGTTTTCGACCCGGTTGACCACCAGGCTGATGCGGGCATCCGGCTTCTTGCTATGCAAAGCCTTTATTAAACCATAAGCATCAGTAATACTGGTCGGCTCCGGTGTGCAGACCACAATTACTTCATCTGCCGCCTGTACAAAAGCCAGCACATTCCGGTTCAGACCGGCCCCGGTATCGATAAGGAGTATGTCTGCCATACCCTCTAATTCCTGCAGGCTCTTGATAAAAGTATTTAGTTTTTTGCGGGAAATATTAGCCAGTTCCTGAATTCCCGACCCTCCTGCAATGATCCCCAGTCCCCCCGGGCCAGTTGTAATTATATCTCTAATATTCATCTCATCTTTAATGAGATTATAAAGGGTATATTTAGGAGTTACACCCAGGACTACATCCACATTGGCCAACCCCAAATCAGCATCGAAAACCAGTACCTTTTTACCTAATTTTGTTAAAGTAAGGGCCAGGTTAATGGTAAAATTGGTTTTACCGACCCCGCCTTTCCCTGACGTTACAGCAATAACCCTGGTTCGGTTAAAGCGCGGATCTTTTTCTCTCAGCTCAGCCTCAGCCTGTTTCTTTAAATTCAAAGCCAGTTGCCGTAGTTTTTCTGCCTGATCAGCCATGGCTTATCTCTCCTTTATCAGTTTACCAGCTAACCAGGTCGGGTCAGCTTCACTGATATCATCTGGTACTTCTTGTCCCGTTGTAACATAGACTAAAGGCTTCCTGGTTTTTTGCAGAACTGAGAGAATACCGCCAAAAGAAGAAGTTTCATCAATTTTGGTAAGAATAATTTTGTCAAACTCTATATCCCGGTAATTTTCAACAATCTCCAGCATATCTTTTCGTTTTGTCGGTGCACTCAGAACCAAATAGGTTTCATCTGGCTGGGCCGCAGCAATAAAGCTTTTGAGTTCCACCATTTTATCTTTGTTGCGGTGACTGCGCCCGGCCGTATCGATTAGCAGTAAATCTTTATCCTGATGTTTTTCGATGGCCTCTTTCATGTCCTTAGGCGAATAAACTACTTCCACAGGCAGCCCCATAATATCTCCATAGGTTTTTAGTTGCTCAACTGCTGCGACCCGATAAGTATCTGAAGTCAGTAACGCTACTGCAAAATTTTGCTTGATAGCAAAGTTAGCAGCAATTTTAGCAATCGTGGTAGTTTTACCAACCCCTGTTGGCCCAATGAAAGAGACAACCAGCGGTCTTTCTTTGTTTTTATTCTTTTTTACAGTAATAGGTTTACCTTTTTTAAAATATTTCTCCAGGACATGCAGTATCTTCTCCTCTTCTGTTTGACTCTCTTCCTCACTTGCTCTAAGCTGTTTAAAAATCTTTCTTAATATGTTTTCTTCAACTTCCTTGTCCTGAAGCAGGGCCCAGTATTTTTTCCCTTCTTCTGACAACTCGGCTGGGATTTTCTTTTCATCCACTATTTCTGCCATACGGTCAATTTTCTCTTTCAGTTCATGAATTTCCTGCTTCAATTCGACATTTATTTGTTTGTCCTGGATCTCAACAGGCTGTGACGGTACTGGAGGAGAGGAAATTTTTTCTTCAACCGCAGCGGTAACCTCTACCATCTGGCGGCCAAAGAGCCCGAAAAATCCACCCTCACGAAATTTGCGGGTATGGATGATCACAGCATCTCGCCCCATATCATTTCTGACTTTCAGCATCGCCTCATTAACTGTAGGTGCCACAAAGCGTTTTACTTTCATTTCAGATGGTCACCGTCCCAACCGCTTGAATTTGTACATTCCCTTCCAGTTCATTGTAGGAAAGGATGGGTAAATCCGGTAATACCCGTTCCACGATTCTGCGGATATAAATTCGCAATAAGGGCGGGCAAAGCAACACAGGCTGAATCCCCCGCTGCCATTGCTGATTAACAGCATTCTGTAAACTGGTGTAGAATTTCTGAGCCGACATCGGATCTAAAGCGATATAGGAACCATGTTCTGTCTGCTGTAGATTTTCTCTCAATTGCTGTTCCAGCTCCGGGGCCAGGGTCAGGACAGCTATTTGTCCGTCTCGTGCGAACTGTCTGGTAATCTGTCTTGATAAAGCTTGACGAACATATTCAGTCAGCACATCAATGTCTTTGGTGGCCCGGGCCTGGTCTGCCAGGGTTTCCAGAATGGTAACCAGATCGCGAATGGAGATTTTCTCCCTTAACAGGTTAGCCAGAACCTTCTGGATTTCACCCAGATTCAACAGGTCAGGCACCAGTTCCTCAACCACCGCCGGATTGGTTTCTTTCACATTATCCAGCAGTTTTTTCACATCCTGCCGGCCCAGAATCTCATGGGCATGAGACTTGATGATTTCCGTCAAATGAGTTGCCAGTACCGAGGATGGGTCTACAACAGTATAACCTTTTAGTTCCGCTTCTTCTTTCAGATGAGCAGGAATCCACTTGGCCGGTAAGCCAAAAGCCGGTTCAACCGTGTCTATTCCTGCTATATCATCCTCCGCCAGACCAGCATTCATTGCCAGATAGTGGTCGACCATCAATGTACCGGAAGCAACTTCTACTCCTTTGATTTTTATAACATAGCTGTTAGGTCTAAGCTGCATATTGTCCCGCATCCGAATGGGAGGCAAGACAATTCCCAGCTCCAGGGCACACTGACGGCGAATCATTACTACCCGGTCCAGCAAATCCCCACCCTGTGAGCTGTCTACCAGTGGAATCAAACTGTAGCCCAGCTCCAGTTCCATCAAATCCACCTGTAACAGGGAAAGCACATTTTCCGGCTTGCGGGCTTCTTCCGCTTCTTTAACTACTTCCTCTTCTACCGTCTCCTCACTGGTCTTTGCAGCCCGGTTTATTTGCCAGGCCAGTCCCCCCAGGATAGAGGCCAGCAATATCATCGGCAAAGGAGGCATGCCCAGCAAAGCCAGCAGCAGCAAGGCAGCCGCAGCTAAAGCCAGGGCCCGTGGACTATTAAACATTTGTCCGACCAGTTCCTGTCCCAGACTGGATTCCGAAGCAGCCCGTGTTACTGTGATACCTGTGGCCACTGAAATCAGCAATGCAGGAATTTGAGTAACCAGACCATCACCAACCGAAAGCACCGTATAAGTCCTCAGGACCTGGGTAATATCGCTGGCTCCATTTTGAACGAGCCCGATTATAAACCCACCGATGACATTGATTGCAGTAATAACCAGAGAGGCGATAGCATCTCCTTTTACGAACTTGGAAGCACCATCCATAGCCCCGTAGAAATCAGCTTCCCGCTGAATATTTTTCCTGCGCTCTTTCGCTTCCTGGTCATTGATTAAACCAGCGTTTAAATCAGCATCAATACTCATTTGCTTACCGGGCATCGCATCCAAAGTAAAGCGAGCAGCAACTTCCGATACCCGCTCTGCCCCTTTGGTAATGACCAGAAACTGAATTACCACCAGGATTAAGAAAATAATAAAACCAACTACCGCATTACCTCCAATAACAAACTCACCAAAGGTTCTGATTATCTCCCCCGCTTCCCCCCGGTTCCCCAGAATCAAGCGAGTAGAAGATACATTCAAAGAAAGCCGGTAGAGAGTCATAACCAGCAACAAAGTGGGAAAAGCGGAAAACTCCAGGGCATCTTTAATATACATTGTCACCAGCAAAATTACTAAAG
Source organism: Carboxydocella sp. ULO1 (assembly GCF_002049255.1). NCBI lineage: Bacteria > Bacillati > Bacillota > Clostridia > Eubacteriales > Clostridiales Family XVI. Incertae Sedis > Carboxydocella > Carboxydocella sp. ULO1. The sequence continues at coordinate 89,573 of NZ_BDLQ01000021.1, forward strand.
ACAAGCTGATATTAATGGTTAGCAATACGTCCAGAAGCCGCGGCGGCAGAGGAATAACCATCAACAAAATCATCATGATTACTGCTCCTGCTACCACTATATCGCTATTGCGAAAGCCTCTCGAAGCCGCTGTTTGTGGTGTTGCCACAACGCCACCTCCTTCGGGCTATATTTTCCCTTTTAGCTTGTAAACATAGGCCAGCACTTCAGCCACAGCTTGAAATAGTTCTGGCGGGATAAACTCACCGATCTCAACACTTTTATATAAAGCTTGTGCCAGTGGCTTGTTTTCAACGGTAACAACCCCGTGTTCCCGGGCAATTTCTTTTATTCGTTTTGCTAGCAAATCTGCACCCTTGGCTACTACCACAGGAGCAGGCATTATACCAGCCTGGTATTTGATAGCCACCGCAAAGTGAGTCGGGTTAGTTATAACCACATCTGCCCTGGGAACTTCTTGCATCATTCTTCTTTGAGCCAGAGCTCTCATTCTTTCCTTAATTTTAGCTTTAATTTGCGGGTTACCTTCCGTTTGTTTGTATTCTTCTTTAATCTCTTCCTTACTCATGCGCAAAGATTTATTAAATTCCCAGCGCTGATAAGCATAATCAAATAATGCCAGCACTACCAGCATCCCTGATGTGTATAGCCCAATCTTAATAATCATATGGCCGATAAAAGCGAGACCAGTATTTAATTCAACGGTTTGCAGACCGGGAAAAAACATAATCTGATTTTTAATGATCCCATAGGCAACAAGAGCAACAATAGTTACCTTAAACAGAGATTTAATTAATTCCACCAGGGTTCTCTTGCTGAAAATCCGTTTAAAACCTTCAACGGGATCTATGCGCTCCCACTTCATCGTTAACCCTTCAGTAGTTAACAGAAAACCCGTTTGAATCAGATTAACCGCTACACCGGCGATGATTGCCCCCAGCAAAAGCGGTATGAGGATCTTGGCTCCAACGAGAATCCCCTGCCAGAGGAGAACTGGAATAGTGTTGGTTGTTAGTAAATGCTCTTTTAACTGCACACCGTAGATATTTCGAATAAATTCTCCCATAGTCTGGTAGGCAAAATTACTGGTCAAATACAAAATAGTAAAGGCACTTAGCAATACGAAGGCTGAACCAACTTCAGGGCTCCGGGGAACCTGACCTTTTCTGCGCGCTTCTTGCCGGCGTTTAGGGGTGGCCTCTTCGGTTTTTTCACCGGCAAAAAGCTGTAATTGCTGTAATTTTAGTTCCAGCATGTCCGTCCCCCTTATCCATGCATGAATGTGGCCAGCAAATCAAACCCCTGCCAGAAAACCTGATTTAAAATCTTTACATAGAGAGGCAGACTTAGCATCAAAAAAATCAAGCCAATAAAGATTTTCAATGGTAAGCCCACAACAAAAATATTCATTTGAGGTACAGTGCGAGCTAGAATCCCCAGCGCTATATCAACTACTAGTAGAACACCCACTACCGGCAAAGCAATTTGTAACCCGGTAATTACTGTAAAAGGAAACCAGTTAAAAACCAGGGTACTAACCCCCATCTCCAGCCAGGGCTGGCCAGGTTTTAACAAGGTAAAACTCTTGATCAGTGTCATGACCAGTAAATGATGACTGTCAGTTAACAAAAAAATCAGTACTGCCAGCATGTTCTTAAAATTGCCAATCAATGGCATGGCCTGTCCAAAAGTTGGATCCACCAGGGTGGCCATGGATAAACCGATTTGCAGGTCTATCATCTCTCCTGCCAGACTGATGGCCGCAAAAACCAGATAGATCACAAATCCCAGCGCCAGACCAAAAGTGAATTCATTGAGAGCTAACCAGACAAACCCGTAAATATTAGTAAAGGCAGGTAGCTGCTGAGGTGGCAGGCTGATGGTAACTAAAGCAGCTAGAATAAGAGCAATAGCTATTCTCAGTTGTTGGGGAAGTACACGAGCACTGAAAACCGGTGCGATTACCATCAGTCCACCAACACGGAAAAAAGCCAGAAGAAAAACTGGCAATTTTTGTTCTATTAATAGTAATTCTTGCATAGCTCAACCCCTGTTAACCGATAAATTTATGCAAATTCCCCAGTAGATTACCGGCAAAACTCAATAAAACATTCATCATCCAGGGGCCAAAAATCAGCAGCACTGCCAGGACTGCCAGGATCTTGGGTACAAAAGCCAGGGTAGCCTCTTGAATTTGGGTGGTTGCCTGAAAGATACTAACCAGCAAACCCACCAGTAAGCTGCCCAGCAACACCGGCGCGGAAACCAAAACAATAGTAAATATTGCTTCTTTTCCCAGATAAATAATAAAGTCCTGGGTCATAGTTTTTCACCCTATCTAAAACTCAAAATTAATGACTGCACAACCAGATCCCAGCCATCTACCAGTACAAACAGCAATAACTTGAAAGGTAGTGAAATCATCATTGGAGGTAACATCATCATCCCCATGGACATTAAGGCGGAAGCTACAATCATATCAATCACAATAAATGGGATAAAAAGGAGAAAACCCATTTCAAAAGCTGTTTTTAATTCACTAATAACAAAAGCAGGAATAATTACATAAGTGGGTATATCTCGATAAGTCCTGGGTTTCTCCAGTTTATGCAAGCGGATAAATAAGGCCAGGTCTTTTTCCCGGGTTTGCTTCAGCATAAATTCGCGTATAGGATCTATTGCCTTAGTTAAAGCTTCCTGCTGGGTAATTTTTCCTGCAAAATAAGGTTGTAAAGCATTTTTATTAACCTGATTAAAGGTAGGTGCCATAGTGAAAAATGTCAAAAAGAGAGCTAAACCTATGATCACCTGGTTCGGTGGCATTTGCTGAGTAGCCAGGGCCTGGCGCAAAAAACCCAAAACCACTACGATTCTGGTAAATGAGGTCATCAGGATTAGCAGCGCCGGCGCCAGAGACAGGATAGTTAATACCAGAAGAATTTGTAAACTGGAGCTTAAATCACCATTTTGACCGGTTGTCTCTACTCCTAATTTAATCCCTGGTATAATGGTCCCGGAAACAGCCAGCAGAGGGGTCATTAGCAAAGACATTTTACTGGTCGCCCCCTTTCCCGGCCAGATTGCGAATTTTTTCGATCTGCTTTTGTAACTGACTGGTAAAATCAACCAGCTGTCTGTCCAGCTGCTGGGGTGAATTTCCCTTAGCCTCCACCAGCTCCTCAATCAGTTCCTGGTCAGTTATTTCCGTCAGCAAATTCACACCACCAGAACCTGTTCCCAGCAAGTAAAAGCGACTGCCAACCTCGACGATTATTAAGGAATTGCTTACGGATAAATCGAGTTTGTCGACTACCCTTAATACCTGACTATCCAGCTGGCCAGGTGGGTTTACCCGGTAATAGCGATTTTTTACCCAGTAAACCGCTGCGCCAAGCAGGCCCAGAGTGATGACTACTTTTAAGAGATATGCACCTATACTGGGCAGCTCGGTCTGAGCCGCTGTCTTAACTGTTTCCTCACCAAGGGCGGGTGGCAAAGGTTGATCCTGGAAAGAGGTCGGGGCCGCACCAGCCAGTTGTCCCGGCAAGATTAGCAAGGCTGCAAAAATAATGCTAAATAGTTGTTTTTTCACCCCGAAACCCCCTTTGTTTTTTCTTTAAAGTAATGCTTTTTTTACAGCCTCAATTACCCGTTCAGGCTGGAAAGGTTTAACAACAAAATCCCGGGCTCCGGCCTGAATGGCATCAATTACCATCGGTTGTTGCCCCATGGCACTGCAAATAATAATTCTCGCTTTTGGATCGATTTTCCTGATCTCTTTCAAAGCTGTTAATCCATCCATATCCGGCATGGTTATATCCATGGTTACCAGATCTGGTTTCAATAGTTGATAAAGTTCTACTGCTTTGCGGCCATTTTCCGCTTCAGCCACTACATTATAGCCCGCCTTGGTCAAAATGTCCTTAATCATCATCCGCATAAAGGCAGCATCATCCACTACCAGAATTTTGGCGCTCATCATCTTCCCCCCAGCTTAATATTACGTTAACTTGCCAAATCGTTCCATCGGGCTGACAATATCTGTGATCCTGACGCCAAAGTTTTCATCAATAACTACTACCTCACCTTTGGCCACCAGTTTTCCATTAACCAGTACATCCACAGGCTCACCAGCTAGCTTATCCAGTTCCACCACTGACCCCGGTCCTAATGTTAAAATTTCTTTAATGGTTTTCCGTGATTTACCCAGTTCCACTGTTATCTGCAGGGGAACATCCATGATTAAATCCAGGTTTTGCGGCATTTCCGCTTTGGCTCCGCCTTTATCCAGGGGAGCGAATTCAACGGGTTGCACTGTGACTTTTTTCGTTTCACCTGCCATTGACTGAACCCCTCCATTTCCCCCTCTGCTTACCTGGTCCTGTATGGGTTGCTGGATAACCGGCGCCAGCTCTGGTTCCGGTATATAGGCAGGTGTTTCTGGAACAGATAGCATCTCCCCTTTGTTGATATCACTCAGCATTTGTTCTACCAGCTTCCTTCCCAAATCGAGGGGAATCAGCTGAAGTAGATGGCTGTTAACCAAATTTCCAATTTGCATGGAGAATGTTATTAAAATCACAGGCGCTTGTTCATCCTGGCCAGTTACCAGTTTTTCACTGGCCAGATTGATGGTACGGGTTCGCGGTGGACCAATCTCAACCCGTCCGGCCAGAATCTGGGACATGGCTGTTGCTGCTGAACCCATCATCTGGTTCATCGCTTCGGCGACCGTAGATAGGTAAAATTCATCCAGCTCCTGAGGGGGATTAGAACCATCATTACCCATCATAAGATCAGCTATGATCAAGGCATCCTGATTCTGAATAACAAAAAGATTAGTTCCATGCAGTCCTGAAGTATAGTCTACTTCTACCAGAACGAAGGGCATAGGATAGCGGTTTTCTAGCATTTGATAGGTAATTATTTCAACCTGTGGAGCTGTAATCTCGACCCTGGTATTGAGCAATGTAGAAAGTGCTGTGGCAGCCGCTCCCATCGCCATATTTCCCAGCTCACCCAGAGTGTCTTTTTCTATATCACTTAGTAAATAATCCAGGTTATCATGTCCGGCGGTCGCCTCTTGCTGAGAACTATCGTCCTGAAGAGTAGCAGAACGGAGGAGAGCATCGATTTCTTCCTGTGATAATACGCCGTTATTCATAGGCTATCTTCTCCTTCTTCAATAACTCGCACTATTCGAACCCCCAAACGGCTTCCTATAGTTCCAGGCAATCCTAAAAATTTAGGCGTCTGCCCTATATATAAACGTACTAGTTCATCGCTTTTTGTATCAAGCTTAATAATATCCCCAACTTCCACTTCAAGTAGTTCTTTTATCGAAATCGTCCCTTCTCCCAATCGCACAGAAATATTAACATTGATTTTTTGCAGTTTGTTTTTCAATTTCTGTAAATATTCGACATCTGTTTCTTTCCTGCTTGTACCATACCAAATATGCGCATTTAATCTTCCTATGATTGGTTCTAATGTTAAATAGGGAATACATATCGAAAGCATACCCGTTTGTTGCCCAATTCTTGCCTCAATCCCAATCAGTACAACCATTTCACTTGGTGAAACTATCTGAACAAACTGTGGATTACTTTCCTGACTCTCTAAAGTGAAGTCAATTTTAAAGACATTACTCCATGCTTCTGAATAATAGCCAAGCAACGATGTTATTAATTTTTGTAAAACAACTTGTTCGATATCTGTTAAATTACGAGCTTTTTCTACGCTTTCTCCAGGGCCACCCAATAACCTATCCAGCATTACAAAACCGATAGCAGGATTTATATCGAGTAAAACGTTACCGTTTAACGGTTTGGAGGAAAGGACACTAACTATAGAAGGATTTTGTAATGAGTTTATTACTTCTTCATAAGTAATTTGTTCAACTGACACAACAGTTAGCTGGGTCGCTATACGTAAATACGCTGACAAATAAGTTCCAGCTAATCTACAAAAATTCTCATGAATTGCCTGGATTGTATGCAATTGTTCCTTTGAGAATTTTGAAGGGCGACGGAAATCATAAACTTTTACAGTTGATTTTTTATTCGATCCATATAATAAACTATCCTGTTCATTATGGGAAATACTTGCTAAAGGTTCTTTACCATCTTTTTTTTCTTCTTGTGTTAATGCAGCTAGCAAAGCATCAATTTCTGCTTGTGAAAGTATTTCACTCACACTACCAGCTCCCAAGCTTTATTTTTGTACAACAAAATCCGAGAAATATACATTTTTCACCATACCTGGGAGAGTTTTTTCATTGAGCGTCTTGGTAATTTCCTTGGCTAAATTGACCATGGAATCTGACTGGGTAACATCTTCCAGTGTTTTACTTCTTAAAATATTAATAATATCATTGCGAATAATCGCTTCCCTCGCTTTAGCTGTTGCCTCATTTTTTGCATTAGTTAATTCTATAGTAACTTTGGTTTTTAAATAGGGTGAAGCTTCGGGATCATTTAAATTAACTATAAATTCTCCAGCTTCAATAATCGGTCCTATTTCTGATGATTTGCTTTCAGTAGCTGCTGGTTGCTTGGTCAAACTCGGCAATAGACTTTTAATTAAAAAATAATTGGTTCCTACTACCGCTACAACGATAATAATTATTGCAATCCCAATGGTAAAATAGATTTTGTTGCTTTTGGTTTCCTTGTTGGTCTCTGAAGCCAACCTTTACACCCCCATTTATCATTTAGGTTCTTTTTCTGATTCAGAAGAATGAAGAATGACTATATCAACCCTTCTATTTCTGCTGCGATTTTCTTCTGATGTATTAGGTACTATTGGCTTGTATTCACCATATCCTGCAGCAGATAATTTTTGGGGGGACAATCCATGTTTTTCAATCAAATAAATTAGTACCGTAGTAGCACGATCCGTTGATAATTGCCAGTTACTTGGATATTTACTATTTTTAATTGGTACGTTATCAGTATGTCCCTCAATTCTAATCGGATTATTTAGTTGTTTAAGTAATCCGGCCATCTGATCCAGAACCTTTATTGCCATTGGTGTTAAATTGGCTTTACCTGTGTCAAACATAACAGAATCTGCCAGGCTTATAACCAAGCCCCGTTCCTCGATATTCATAATCACTTTATTTTTAAATCCTAATTTAGCAGCATATTTCTCTATTTGTTCTTTTATTTTTTGAAACTCCTCATTTTCTTTTTTTCTGATTTCCATTTCCTGTTTTTTCTTTTTTAACAATTCCAAATCACTGCTACTTTGTTCTTCAGGTGCTGGTACCTGAACTGTCGAAGCTCCCCCTTGGTCAAGAACAACGCTACTACCGCCACTTGAACTATTAAATGCAATTGATAAAGAATGCGCCAATGCTTGATATTTTTTGGCATCAGTCTGCGACATGGAATACATAATAACAAAAAAGGCTAGTAATAAGGTAATCAAATCGGCATATGTTAGCAACCAGCGAAGCTCGCCGCTGCCACCATGCCCCCCTCCACCGCCCGAACTGTCAGATTTTTGTTTGCGTGCCATATATTATTTCTCCCCTCCTTCAACAGGGAGCTGAGACCTAATTTTGGGAGATAAAAATGCCATTAGCTTTTCTTTTACAATCCTGGGGTTTTCACCTGCCTGAATGGAAAGTATTCCCTCTATCATTATTTCTCTGATAAGTTGTTCAGTGCTACTTTTACCTTTTAGTTTGTTTGCCAGCGGCAAAAAGATGACGTTTGCTGAAGACACCCCATAAAATGTTGCTATAAAAGCGGTGGCAATAGCCGGACCTAGCCCGGCTACATCCGATAAGTTCCCCAAAACGTGAACCAGCCCCATAACAGTCCCAATAATCCCCATCGTCGGTGCAAAACCACCGGCAGTTTCAAAGATACTTGCGCTGCGATGATGTCTTTGTTCTAAAAAGGCCAATTCTGTTTCCAAAATATTTCTAACAAGTTCCGGGTCTGTACCGTCAACGATTAATTGTATTCCTTTACGTAAAAAATCATCGTCCATGCTACTTGTCTCATTTTCTAAAGCAAGTAAACCTTCTCTTCTGGCTCTTTCAGCAAAACTGACCAGGTTTTCAATAACACTGATCGGGTCAGTTTTTTGAGTAGTAAAAGCTATTTTTAATACCTTTCCGATTTCTTTTATATCTTCAAGGGAATAACAGATCAGGGTAGCCCCTATGGTGCCGCCAAAGACCAGTAAAGCCGCTGATTCGTTGATTAATGAATGTAGTTCCCCACCTTCTAAAATAACACTGATCAACAGCGAAGCAATCGCTAAAACCAGACCAATGATTGTCGCTAAGTCCACTATTTACACCTCACTTCTCTACCGGGAACATACCAATCTGGCGTTTATAGTGAATTACTTTTCCAATAATTTCATCTACACTTTCCTGCACAACAACTTTTTTGCCACTAACAAGGGATATCACCGTATCTGGGGTTTGTTCTATAAACTCTATTTGCTCGCAATTGACAACAAACTCTTTTCCATTTAAACGCGTGACCTTTATCATTTATGTCACCTTCTAATTAATCCAAGCAGCCGAGAGCGGCTGCTTGGATTATCAATTTAAACTACCTCTTTAGATTAACCAGTTCCTGTAACATTTCATCAGAAGTAGTTATAATCCGTGAATTGGCCTGGAACCCCCTCTGGGTCACAATCATATCAGTGAATTCCTGGCTCAAATCCACATTGGACATTTCCAGCGCCCCGGGGGTAATAGAACCCCGTCCACCTGTGCCAGCCGGGCCAATCTGGGCCAAACCGGAGTTGTTGGAACGTTTGAAAAGGTTTTCGCCCATTTTCATCAACCCGCCCGGATTATTGAAATTAGCAATAGCAATTACTGCCAGATCTTTGGTAAAACCGTTAGAGAATATACCGGTAACTGTCCCATTCTTGTCGATGGTAAAGCTCTGCAAAGTACCCGCCGGGTTCCCGTTCTGGTTAACAGCACTGGCTGTAAAAGGCGAAGTGTACTGAGTAAGGGACTTGAAATCAGGAATAATATTTACTGTCTTAGCCCCGGAAGGGGAAAAACTATAAGCTCTGGTCAAATTTATATTTTTCGGATCGATAATCAAGTTTGCCAGTCGGGTTTCATCAGCTTTTAACTGACCGCTCTGATCGAAAATAATATAGCCATATCTGGGATTAAGTTTATCGATTCCCAGGCTAGTTTGTACCTTTAACAAATCATCAACATATTCAGGACTATATGTTGTCGTGTACCATCTAGCGGTATCTACAGTACTACCGCCATATTCGATAGTTATCGTGTCTCCATCCTTAACCTTGATACTTCTGGTTGCGGCATTAGATGCGCCATTGGTAAAATTAAAATCACTTTGGAAAATACCTGTATCAGGACCTGTTTCTGTTAAAGTTATTGTAAAACCAGTAGGATCACTATCCGAATAAATTTTTATTGTTATAGTTTCAGCTACTGAAGGATCAGTATTGGCAGCGGGATCTGTTACGGTAAGCGGATAAGGAACACCTAAATTATCAATATAATAATTATTGCCAAATACGGTGCCCGCTCCAGTATACGGTGCAGTTACATTCAAACTATAGTCTCCGGAAAATTTGGGGTTGCCAGCAGCTACCTGTTTATTTGCCTCCACTGCCGCATAAGCTGCTTCTAAAATAAATAGCTTTTGGGCTACATCCAATGAATCAAAATTAGCCGCGCCCCCCGTGAGATACGATACCTGGTCACGAATGGAAAAGGCTGGATTACCAGTATCCTGAACCAGATCAGAGAATTTTAAGTCCTTAGTAATCGGCTTGCCATCTATGGTAACATTAGGGTTTGCCAGAAAAGCTGCTCTCTGGGCCAGGTTTAATACCTGATATTGCGTTTCCAGCTTCGTGGTTGGTGTAGGAATAGGATCTCCAGGGCCTCCAGGTAATAACGAATCATAGGTGTCAAATTGACCGATAAAAGTTTGAATTATCGCATCGTTATTACCTAAGCTAACTGTATAACCCCAGGTGGTATTTCCATCAGCATCAACAGATAATTTTTCGAAGTTTGTCACTATAGTATGGGCATTGCCAACAGAATCATAAACCTCTACCTGTGTCTGATGAACAGTCCCAAGTTTGGCACTGGCATCCAGGTTGTTGGCATAGGTCACTGCTTCGGTTGCCTGAGGTTTCATGGACTGACCGATGGGAATAGTGATATTAGTTAAGCTGGTATTAGTGACTATCTTGCCATAGGCATCAACTGTGGTCCAACCCATTACCTTCATCCCGTTGGAGGCAAAAATCAGATTGCCATCCTGGTCCAGGTCAAAAATCCCGGTTCTGGTATAGAGTTGATCCGCACCATCAGAAAGGATAAAGAAACCATCCCCCTGCAGGGCCAGGTCAGTGGTCTTGCCAGTAGACTGCAGGTTACCCTGGGTCTGAACATAATCAATGCTGGCCACCTGGACACCCAGACCTACCTGTTGAGCATTGACGCCACCGCGCCCCCCTTGAGGAGCAGAGGCACCTCGAATGGTTTGTACCAGCATTTCCTGAAAATTAACCCGTCCTCTTTTAAACCCAACCGTATTTATATTAGCAATATTATTACCGATCACATCCATTTTGGTTTGATGATTTCTCAAACCCGACACACCAGAGAATAATGAACGCATCATACGCAATCAAACCTCCTCTTTTTGTACCGCTTCAGTCAGTCCACGGCACCTGGGCCTCCTCACTGAGGTCCAGCCCGTTAATCCATAATTACAGCACAATCTATATTGGTAAAGACATTTTCCTTCATTGCTTCTTTGGTTACCGCTGTAATTACAGTCCTGTTTTTGATACTTACCACATAAGCCGTATTATCCAGCCAGATTAGCGCTTCCTTTGCTCCTTTTGCAGCAGCTTTGGCGACAGCATCTTCCAGTTTTTGCTGAGCCCTTTCACTGATGGTGCTGTTTCTGAGGCCCAATCGTTCTAAGGCATGGCCGGAAAACTTCAACTTTTGCTTGTTTACCGCTTGTTGCAGGATCCCCGCAAAATTAACGTTTTTGCTGATGCCATGCCCAGGCTGATTGACAGCAGGTTTTATACTCTGACCGGTAATTCCGCGTAACATCTCACTCATAGCTCTCTATCCCTCCCGGTCACAGGCTAACTTCCAAAATCTGTTCAATGCTTACAACTTGATCATTAACTGTCAGTTTTACCTGTCCATCTACCTTCTGAGCTGCAGTTACCAGCCCGGAAATAACTCTTTCCTGCCCTTTTTCATCAGTCAATTTGGCTTTAACCGTCTTGCCGAGCAGTTCAGTTCCTCGTAACAAGTTAAAATTTAAGTTCAGGTTCTGCATTTGTTCCAGGCTGCTGAACTGGGCCAGTTGGGCAATAAAATCCTTATCTTCCATAGGGCGCAGCGGATCCTGATAGCGCAATTGAGTGGTCAGCAACTGTAGAAACGCATCTTTGCCCAGGTCTTTATTATTTGCTTTTGGTGCTACCCCACCCTGATTGGTAGTTTGCTGAACCTTACTGATAGTCATCTTTCTCACCTCCTTAAGCTCGATAATTAATCTGACTCAGTTTGATTTCAGCAGCAGTTTCGCTGTGCTCCAGCTCTTCCTGCAACCATGTACGAAGGGAACGTTTTGTGAACTGCTTGAACATACCCGAATTTCTCTCTCGCTGTTCCTGCTGAAACTGCTGAAATATCCCGTTCTGCAGGTCTGAAACAGTAAGTTGTCCCAGTTTCAGCCCCTGGTCAGCCAGGCTTTGTTTGAGATTAGCAAGATCTGCCTCAATAGTTTGACGCACGAAACTATCCAGAACCTTGATTTCCCCTTGCAAAACTCCGTTTTCCACTTTGAGGACAATTTCCAGCTTCCCTAGATGTTCAGGTTTTAATTGAATTTCAATGGTCGTTTTTTGCTGTTCCCGAACCACCTGGCTCTTCTGAACGATTTGTTCATTAATCTGTCTGGTCACTTGCTGTTTATCTGCCGGTGCTTGAACTGGCTCACTATCCCTGTGGAATTCCGGTAGAGAAAAATGCCTGGTTTGAGCAACTGGTTGATCTGAAGTTTCCCAATTCTCACTTGCCATTTCCTCGCCAGGTTCCCCTGGCTGAACTGAGGACCCATTTTCCTTCACCTGGATAAGCACTTTCTCTTTCAAACCTTCTTCTCCAGAATTTGCAACCAGCGTAGCCTTTAACATTTCCAGCTTTTCCTGTTGCGGAACCTGATGCTGTTCTTTTGCGATTTGCGGTAGATTTAAAACTTCATTAACCCGTACCATCCTGGGTTGTACCATTATGGGTTCCCGGGATCGCATTTCAGGTAGCTTAAATTGAAGCGATAAACCGGAATCTGCTTTCGATACGACTAATGCAGATTCTTGCTTCTGTGCTACCTGGCCAGTTAAAGCCTTAATTAGTTTCATAGATTGCATATCAGCTGGCTGCTCAAATTGTAGTGATAAACCGGAATCTTTTATTTGAGGTTTAAGGTCTGGCATATCTGCCTTGGGCATAACTGCTGGAGATTCTTGTTTTAGCACTATCAGATCAGCTAAAGGCTTAACTGGAAACTCATGAAACAATGATGTTTGTCCAGTTGATGGCTCCTTGTCTTCGACAGGTATTGCTGTGTCTGCTAAAATCTGCCCTTGTCCTGGCAGTCTTACCCCTAAAACAGCAGGGGAGACAGTAGGCGGTTGCCTTACTGCATCTACTAATATTGGTCCCTGGCCCGGTTCTTGAACTTGAACTTGAACCTGATCCAGTAGCTGCCCCTCTTGTTCAGTAATCATCTGGGATCGGGGCGCTAATGATGGTATGGAGAGCAGGTTAAAAAGTTCAAGAGGCAAATCCTTAGCCCTGTTAATGCCTTCACCTTCCTCTTTCTGTTTGACTGGCTCAGCCTGTTCCTGTTTGCTTTCCTGCACAGGAGCCAAAACAGAAAGCAGCAATGAGGTAAAATCCCCTGCTTTCCCATTTGCATTCCCTGCAGTCTCAATTTTCTTGAGTTCAGGAAACCCCAGCAGCAAGGCGGCTAAATTGACATTTTCCACTCGCTCACCTCCTCTCATTCAGCATTTTGGTATAACCAGCCGCCTGGTCAGGCGACATAGCCGCCAAAATTTTTGCCACCACATCGGCTTCCATAGCCGCCAGGATGTTGACAGTGAGGTTATTATCCAGCTTAACCAGTACCGCCGCTGCTTGCTGCGGTTTCATCTCAGTATAGTACGCAGCCAGTTGTTGGGCTTTTTTGTCATTATTCTGAAGCCGGCTTTGAACCATTTCCTGTTGCATTTGTTCCATTTCAGCCTTTTGTTTATTGATTTGATCAGTTAAAAGGTTAGCTTGCTTTTCTGTTTCCGTCAATTTTTTCCTGAGCTGTTCATTCTCTTGTTTGAGTTTCTGGATTTCTTCTTCCAATAAGGCTTGCTGATTTTTAACAGTTTTAGTTGTAGCAGTTTTTTCAGTTTTCCGCCAGCTCCAAATCTGGTAATGGTCCAGGGCCCAGGCCGCTCCTGCAACAACCCCTGCTAACAGCAGGACAAATAAAATCCATTTTACTACCCTCATTCCTTTGCCCCCTTTAGCTATGTTCCTGGTACCAGTACCGGACGAGGGCCAATTCATCTAAAATAATCTGCTCTTCTTTTAATTGTTTTTGCCGATGTTCCTCCCATGCTTTGGCCCGGAGGTTTTCTAGCATTTTGCGATAGCGCATTTTCTCCTGCAGCATTGCCATTTCATCCTGATATGCTTTTTCAGCTTCTGCAACCTGAGTTTGTTGTCTTGAGATCTGTCTAGCCAATTTATCCAGATAAAACTGCATCTCAATAAGCTCCTGAACTGAGCAGCCCTTTAACATGTTTTCCTGTTGTGAATAAAGGGCAGTTTGCTTATCCTCCATGAGGGATTCCAGCGTTTCCTGTTCTTTTCTCAACTGCCGCTCTGCCACCCTGGTTTTGTTTAACTGCTGTTCTTCCAGTTTCACAGCCAGATCTAACAGGGCTTGTAAACGAAACTTAAACTTCCTCATGGCCTACTTCCTCGCTCTGTCAGTTGCAGCAAGCGCTGCCAGGTCTCAGTAAAATCCCAGTTTTCCTCGGTATCCTGTTGCAAAAATCCTTTAATCTCCTCTAGATTGGCGATGACATAATCCAGTACCGGGTTGGTTCCATTTACATAGGCACCAATTTCAATTAAATCTCTGGCCTCCTGATAAGTGGCCAGAAAACTGCGGAATCTGGCCGCCGCCAGTCTTTGTTCTTTGCCGACTATTTCTGTCATTACCCGGCTGACACTATTGAGTACATCAATGGCAGGATAATGATTCTGCGCTGCCAGCTGCCGCGATAAAACTATATGGCCATCTAGAATACCTCTTACCGCATCAGCAATAGGCTCATTATGGTCATCCCCATCAACGAGAACGGTGTAAAGACCGGTAATAGAACCCTTTTCACCGGTACCTGCTCTTTCCAGCAATTTAGGTAAGAGAGCAAAAACCGATGGTGTGTATCCTCTGGTTGCCGGCGGTTCCCCTACTGCCAATCCGATTTCCCGTTGTGCCATGGCAAAGCGGGTAATAGAGTCCATCATCAGCATTACATCATAACCCTGATCTCGAAAATATTCGGCTATAGCAGTAGCCACCATGGGAGCCTTCAGGCGAACCATAGCCGGTTGGTCAGAAGTGGCCACCACCACCACCGACCGTTTTAACCCTTCCTCCCCCAGGTCCCGTTCAATGAACTCCCTTACTTCCCGTCCCCGTTCTCCTACCAGAGCGATAACATTAATATCAGCCTTGGTGTTGCGGGCGATCATGCCCAGCAAGGTGGATTTACCCACCCCGCTACCAGCAAAGATACCGATCCGCTGCCCCTTTCCCAGAGTCAAAAGACCATCTATGGCTTTCACTCCAACAGCGATGGGTTCAGAAATGCGCCTCCTGGTCAAGGGGTTGGGGGGTGTATTATGAACAGGATAAACCATACTGCCTTTTATTTCCCCTTTGCCATCGATAGGCTGGCCCAAACCGTCCAGGATGCGGCCCTGCAACTCTGGTCCAACGGGAATTTCCAGATTGCGCCCCAGAGCCAGCACCTCGCATCCCGGTCCTATCCCGCTGGTATCAGCCAGGGGCATCAGTAATACTTTCTTTTCCTTAAACCCCACCGCTTCGGCAAGAATCCTCGGACCGCCATTTCTACTGCTAATAGCACATATCTCCCCCAGTTGCACCCCGGGCCCATTGGCTTCAATAGTAAGGCCAATTATCTGAGTAACCCTACCCTTAACCCGGATCAATTCGGTGTTTTCAATTGACTCCAGATAGCGCCATTTCTTCGCTGTCCAGCTCATCTTCCATCACACCTTTTAAGCTTTCAGCCAGCAGCTGCATTTGCTCTTCCAGAATCGCTTCCACTCGGCCATACTGAGTTTCCAGAATCACACTACCAGGCGACAAACTGGAATCCGGTTGAATCCTTAGCTTGCGAAGGGTAGGATGATTGGCGATTATCTCATCCAGCCAGCCACTGACTTGCTCTACAGCCTGAGGGGCCACATACAAAATTCCTTGCTCACTGTCCAGCACTTTTTCCACTACTGCTTCAACCTGCCCGCGGAGATAGTCTGGATTAATTTCCGGCAGCGCTTTCAAAATGCGGGCAGAAATGGCTAGTACTAGTTCTACCATCAATTCCTCAGCTTCCTTGAGAGCCCGCCTTTTGTTTTCCGTAGCCGCCCTAATAATAGCTGTTAAAGCAGAAATTTTTTCTTCCCATTGCGCTAATGCCTGTTTTTGTCCTTCCTGCAGTCCCTGTTGAAAAGCCTGGGTGCGCAGGTTTTCCCCTTCTTGACGGGCATTGGCCAGAATGGCTTCCGCTTCATCATGGGCTTCAGCGATTATTACCTGAGCCTGTTCTTTAGCCTGGTTGATTAAATCCGCCACCATTTCTTCTGTTTCTTTTAAGATGCTTTCCCGGACCTTTTCCAGTTCTTCCGCATCTGGTTTAAATATTTCAGGTCCAGTTTCTTCCCCGGTTTCATTCAGCTGCAAAATTCTGAGCCGATGAACCGGCAAAGGAGCCAGATTAGCCACATGAGCAGATTTGATGACTTTAGACAATGATCTCATCTCCTCCCCCACGTGCTATGATGATTTCGCCAGCTTCTTCTAGCTTGCGGATAATGTTAACAATTCGCTGCTGCGCATCCTCGACATCCCGCAGACGGACCGGGCCCATAAACTCGATGTCCTCTTTGAGCATCTCCGCTGCCCGCTTGGACATATTGCGACGAATTTTGTTACCAACTTCTTCGCTGGCACCTTTCAGGGCAAGAGCCAGATCCTTGCTGTCAACCTCCCGCAGAACTTGCTGGATTGCCCGGTCATCCAGTAACACAATATCCTCGAAGACAAACATGCGCATTTTGATTTCTTCTGCCAGTTCTGGATTCTGAATTTCCAGGCTTTCCATAATCACCTTTTCGGTAGAACGATCCACGCGGTTCAATATATCTACAATGCTCTGTAATCCGCCGGCAGTAGTGTAGTCCTGGGCAAAAACAGATGACATCTTGCGCTCCAGAACCTTTTCAATTTCCTTGATAACCTCCGGTGACGTACGATCCATTAACGCTATCCGTCTCGCCACATCCACCTGAATTTCCGGCGGCATAGCCGACAGGAGCTGAGCTGACTGATCCGGATTTAAATAAGCCATCACCAGCGCAATAGTTTGAGGATGCTCACCCTGAATGAAGTTCAATAACTGGGATGGATCAGATTTGCGAATAAAGTCAAATGGTCTAACCTGAAGGTTTAAGGTCAGTTTTTGGATAATGTCAATGGCTTTTTGAGTGCCCAGGGCTCGCTCCAGGATTTCCCGGGCATAGTCGATACCACCCTGGTTAATATACTCTTTGGCTATACAAAGCTGATGAAATTCACGCAACACCTGTTCCGTATATTCCCGGCTGACCTTACGCAAATTGGCAATTTCAAAGGTCAGTTTCTCCACTTCATCTTCCTTCATTTTTTTCAGCACCTGAGCTGAGAGCTCAGGACCAAGGGCTATTAGCAATATTGCTGCTTTCTGCTTTCCTGTTAGACCTTTGGCCAACTACATCACCTCTATTCCTCGGCCAACCAGGTGCGTAACAACCCGGCCACATTTTCCGGTTCTTTTTTGGCCAGTTGCTCAATTTCTTCCTGAATTTTTTCCAGTTCAGATTTTTCTTGGGTCTTTTCAATGCTGACGCCGGCCAGAAGCTGTTCCACCGAAACCGGCTCAGGCTGTATTCCGCCTTTAGGAGTTAACACCTTCTTAAGCATGAAAGCAAGCCAGATTAGAACTATCGCAATCCCCGCCCAGATTGCTATCTGTTTGTAAAGTTCCATTTTTTCAGCTTTTGTCAGCTCAGCTGCCAGAGCCTGTTGATCGGATGTATCAAAAGGAATGGCGGTAACTTTAATCATATCACCACGAGCAGTATCAACACCCAGAGCACTGGCAACAACTTCCTGCACTGCTCCTACTTGATCCTCTTTTACCCTTTGCCCATCCACCATCACAGCTACTGACAGGCGCTTAATTGAGCCAGGCGCTACGACACGATGTTCTTGAGTACGGTCAATCTCATAGTTGCGGATTTTATTGCTCTTATTGCTTTCACTGCTGTTATTCTGCTGAGTTATTTGCTGATAACCGGGTATATTTGTGGTCGTTCCGGGAACTCCCTGCGGAATAGTGCTGCTGCCCTTCTGGTTTTCTTCCTGAATCTGCTCCGACCGCGTTACTTTATCTCCCCAGTCCTCTTTGTTGATTTCAACCCGGTCAAAGTCCAGTTCAGCAGTCACTCTAACCACTGCCTTACCCTGTCCAAAAACCCGGTCCAGCATAGACTGGGCTGATTTTTCCATATCCTTTTCCAGCTGCTGTTTTAATTCCAGCTGGGATGCTGTTAGCTTCGAACTATTTTTCTCTTCACTGCCCAGATTAATATCATCACTTAAACTCTGCATATTGGAATCAACAATTGTTACATTTTCCGGCTTTAAACCTTTAACACTATTGGCTACCAGACGGATCAGGCCCACTACCTGCTCTTCTTTTAATTTCTGGTAGGGTTTCAGTTTCAGCATTACTGCCGCTCTAGCTTCCTGTTCATTCTCCAGGGCAAACAAACTGTTCTGCGGCAACACAATATGAACCCGCGCCTGCTCAACCTCATTCATTCGCATGATAGTGCGGGTCAGTTCTCCTTCCAATGCCCGCTGGTATTTGGCCTGACGATCGGTATCTGTCTCCCCGAATTTAGGCTGGTCGAATAATTCAAAACCCACCACGCCACCAGTAGGTACACCATCACTGGCCAGTTTTAAGCGAATAGAAGCTTGCTGGTCAGCGGGTACCAGGATGGTCTTGCCATCCGCTGAAACCTGATATGGCACTTTCATCTCATCCAGTTTGGCTGTGATGGCACCAGCGTCGGCTGCTTCCAGGTTAGTAAAAAGGGGCTGATAATCAGGCTGCCGGTAAAAATACAAAATCGCCCCAATGGCTACAACAACAGTCACTGCCGCCGCCAGGGCCAGTATTTTCTGGGTTTGGTTGGCCTGTTGCCAGAATTGCATCAGTTTTTCCCTGACTTTGGCATATAACTCTTTCATATCCACCTTCCTCACTAACCTTTAACTTTTATACCTGCATGCGCATGATTTCCTGATACGCCTCAATTACCTTATTGCGTATTTGTACCGTTAATTGCAAAGCCAGATTAGCTTTTTCCCCGATAATCATTACGGTGTGCAAATCAGGGGCCTGACCGGTCAAGAGTTGCATCCTGGCGGCATCGCTCTGTTTTTGCAACTCATCCACTTTGGCCAAATTGGCAGCCAGTATTTCACTAAAACTGGGACCCTCACTGTTAGTAACAGTTTTTGTTTTATCCAACCCCAGGGGTTGAGCCAATCCGCTGCTTTGGATTGCTTCGATTTTCATTCTTTCACCCCTTTTCCGCTAATTAACGGCCAATATCCAGAGCCTTGACCGCCATGGACTTAGCAGCATTCAAGGCGGTAACATTGGCTTCATAAGCTCTCGTAGCTGAAATCATGTCTACCATTTCCGTCACTACATTCACATTCGGCATTGTCACATACCCCTGGTTATCGGCATCCGGATGCTGGGGGTTGTAAACTCTGGGTAAAGGACTCTGGTCTTCTGCAACCTGAACTACCCTAACTCCCTTTCCCGCAGGAACAGGTTTTTGCTGCCCCAGAGCATTCTGTAAAGCCTGGGCAAAGGTAAGCTCATCGGCCCGCTCTGCAAAAACTACCATTTGCCGCCGATAAGGGCCTCCGTTCTGCGTTCTGGTAGTATTAACATTAGCCAGATTGTTGGAAATAACATCTAGCCGCAACCTCTGGGCCGTCAATCCTGAAGCACTGATTTCCAGACTGTCAAACCAGCTCATTAATTAGCGCCTCCCTTCGGAGATCACATATTTCAGCTTGGCAATTTCCGCTCCAATTTGTCTGGATAAAGCTTCATAATAAATGGTGTTTTTCGCCAGTTCAGCCATTTCCAAATCAATATCTACATTGTTACCATCATTTCGGAGAGAAGTATCCTCCTGCCGGACAAGCTGAGGTTGAACAGCCACAATTGGGACAGAACCAATGGGCAAATGTTTAGCATCCGTTCTGACACCTGCAAGGGTAGTCTTTTCTCCCTGTCCTAACGCTGCAGCCAGAACCTCTTCAAAAACCACATCACTGCGTTTAAAACCAGGTGTGCTCACATTAGCAATGTTATTGCTTAAAACCTGATGCCGCAGGCTGGCTGCATCCAGACCCCGTTCTAAAAAATTGATTGTCGAAAGATTGAGAATGCGCTCGATCATCTCGCTATCCCTCCAAAAAATAAACCCGGCAGAGGCCAGGGCAAGAGAACCCTTTGGTAACCCGGCTGCCATACTCATCTGAGCTACAGGCCCGTGGCTTTGCGTCTTGGCCTTTCGACCAAGTTGCCCTGAGCAAAGGACAGGACTTTAGTCCCATATTATTGCTTTTTGTTTAACCATTTTCGTTTTTCTTCTTTTTTTGTCATCTTATGTCGCATTATATATTCGCCGCAGCTGGCGAAATTCCTTTCTCTTATCAATAAAATATCAAGCTTTACCTTAAAAAATATAGTATTTGTTGCTGGAAAGACAAGAAAAAAAACCACCAGTAAGGTGGTTTTTCATCGTTTTCTAAAAATTAGTGTTTTAGCTTTTTTAGTTCTTCCAGCAGCCGATCATTTAATACCCGGATATAAGTGCCTTTCATTCCCAGGGATTTGGACTCAATCACACCTGCGCTTTCAAATTTTCGCAGAGCGTTTACAATTACCGAACGCGTAATACCTACCCGGTCAGCAATTTTGCTGGCCACCAGCAATCCTTCTTCCCCGCCCAGTTCCTCAAAAATATGCTCAACTGCCTCCAGTTCCGAGAAGGACAGGGTAGCCAGAGCGATTTGAACAGCCGCTTTTTTCCTTGCTTCTTCTTCTACTCGCTCGGCTTTAGATCTGAGGATTTCCATTCCAATAACAGTCGCACCATATTCGGCCAGGATTAAATCGGCATTACTGAATTCAGTATTAAATTTAGCCAGGACCAGAGTGCCCAGGCGGTCACCGCCACCCAGTATGGGAACTACCGTTGTACGCTTCCCACTGAATATACAGGTATGCCCGCCTTCAAAAACACAGGTGTTGGCCCGCTGGTGAAAATCAGTACAAGTATCAGAAACTTTAAGCAGAGCCTCATTGTATGCCTCAGGAAACCGCTCTGCCTGTTCCACGATCTGAACCATGGTGTCACATTCGAATTTTTTCATAAACGCATGGCCCAGTACTTTTCCTCTTCTTCCCACAATGTAAACATTGGCATCTACACAATCACACAAAACTTTGGCCATTTCTTCAAAATCTACAGGGTTGCCCGCTGCTTTCTGTAAAAGTCGGTTGATCTTCCTCGTCTTCTCTAAAAGTATTTCCATTTCTTCCATTCCTGCTGTCCCTCCAAAGAATAGTGTTTATAAAATATATCGGCTCAAATCCCGATTTTGCACCACATCAGCCAGCTTTTTTCTGACATATTCGGCATCAATAGTAATATGTTTTTCCTCAGTTTCCGGAGCAGCAAAGGCAATATCTTCCAGAACTTTTTCCAAAATAGTGTGTAATCTTCGTGCCCCGATATTCTCTGTTTCTTCATTTACAGTATAAGCTATTTTCGCTATTTCAGCAAGGGCATTTTCAGAGAATTTAACTTCTATGCCTTCTGTAGCCAGCAAAGCTGTATATTGCTTGATTAATGAGTTCTGCGGCTCAATTAAAATTTGTAAAAAATCCTGTTCACTCAATGGTTCTAATTCAACCCGGATTGGAAATCTTCCTTGCAGTTCTGGAATCAAATCCGATGGTTTCGCAACATGAAAGGCACCAGCAGCAATGAAGAGCATGTGATCTGTTTTGATGGCCCCATATTTGGTCATGACGGTTGAACCTTCCACAATCGGCAATATATCCCGCTGAACCCCACCCCGCGACACATCTGGCCCACCAGTCTGTTCCCTGGCTGCAATCTTGTCAATTTCGTCCAGAAAAATTATTCCTGTTTCTTCTGCTCGCTCAATCGCTGCTGCAATCACTTCATCCATATCAATGAGTTTCTGTGCCTCTTCCTGCATCAATATTCTTCTCGCTTCCGCTACAGTTACTTTCCGTTTTCGCTTCTTCCTGGGCAGGAAGCCGCTTAGCATATCCTGAATATTCAAACCCATATCCTCAATGCTTCCCGAAAAAACTTCCACCACCGGGCGGTTAGTTTCTTCGATTTCGATTTCAATCAACATATTATCCAGCTTGCCTGCTTTTAGTAACTGGCGCTGATGAACCCGCTGGAGTTCATCTTGTTCTGATACCTGTACCGGTTCCTGCTCTTCCTGATTGCTACCAAAAAATAATTCGAAAGGATTTTTGCGGTTCAAATTTTGCTGAGTTCGAGGGGCAATTATGTCCAGTAACCGCTCCTCAGCCAGTTCATAGGCGCGTTCTTCCACTTCCTGCATTTTTTCTTCTTTGACCATGCGAATGGACGTTTCCACCAGATCCCTTACCATTGCCTCTACATCCCGGCCAACATAACCGATTTCCGTAAATTTCGTAACCTCCACTTTAACAAAAGGAGCATTCACCAGTTTGGCAATCCGACGAGCTATTTCGGTTTTACCCACTCCGGTTGGACCGATCATAATAATATTTTTAGGAAGCACTTCTTCCTGAAGTTCTCTGGGCAGCCTTTTCCGCCTGATCCGATTGCGCAGTGCTATGGCCACAGCTTTTTTAGCCTTATGCTGACCCACTATATATTTATCCAGTTCCTGTACTATCTGTTTAGGAGTCAGTTCCTGCACGGTCTTACCCCCCTATCCGCTTCACAGTAATATGCTCATTGGTATATACACAGAGAGAGGCAGCGATTTTTAAAGCCTCTTCTGCCATGCTATCTGCAGGCAGTGCGGAATGATGATACAAACCCTTCAGGGCTGCCATTGCATAGGCGCCTCCTGACCCAATAGCTATATATGGCTGATCAGGCTCAATCACTTCACCGTTCCCGGAGATTATCAGTATTTGTTGCAAATCAGCCACAATCATCATGGCTTCCAGTTTCATCAGGATTTTGTCCCGCCGCCATTCTTTGGCCAGCTCGACAGCAGCTCTGGTTAAATTTCCCCTGAATTCCTCCAGTTTGCTCTCAAACTTTTCAAAAAGGGTAAAGGCATCAGCTACCGAACCGGCGAAACCGGCCAGCACTTTACCACCATAAAGTTCCCGCACTTTGCAGGCCTGGTGTTTCATAATCATGGCATTGCCGAAAGTTACCTGCCCGTCACCGGCCATAGCAGTAATCCCTTGCTTACGGACAGCGGCTATCGTCGTTCCCTTTAACAAACCAATCACCCCCATCGGTAGCGGAACTGCTCCAAATCCGCAAGGGCCCGTTTGGCCAGTTCCAGATTTCTTTCTTTCTTGTTCTTTATCCTGGTTGCAAGGGCCGGGAAAAGGCCATAGGTTACATTCATCGGTTGAAAATTATCCGGCCGGGCACTGGTAATATAATGAATCAATGCCCCATGGGCAGTGGTTCGGGGCCAGACCAGCGGTTCTTGTCCTATGGCCAAACGGGCCGCATTGGTACCGGCAATTAAGCCCGCTGCCGCTGATTCTACATAGCCCTCGACCCCGGTAATCTGCCCGGCAAAAAACAAAGTCGTCCTTTTCCTGGTTTGCAGAGTAGGTAATAAAATTCTGGGGGAATTTATGTAAGTATTCCTATGCATTACACCATAACGGACAAATTCCGCCTTTTCCAGCCCGGGAATCAAGCGGAAAACCCTCTCCTGTTCCCCCCATTTCAAGTGAGTCTGGAAACCCACCAGGTTATAGAGGGTCCCTTCGGCATTATCCTGACGCAACTGTACCACTGCATAAGGCTGTTTACCGGTACGGGGATCAATAAGTCCTACAGGCTTCATGGGCCCAAAGAGCAATGTCTTTTCCCCCCGGGCTGCCAGCACTTCTACCGGCATACAGCCTTCAAAAAAAATCTGTTTTTCAAAATCCTTTACCGGTGCTTTCTCTGCTTCTACCAGCTCACGCCAGAATCTCAGATATTGTTGTTCGTCCAGTGGGCAGTTCAAATATTCATCCCCCTGCCCCTTGCCATAACGGGAAGCAGCAAACACCTTGCTGAAATCCAGAGATTCCCTGGTTACGATGGGGGCTGCGGCATCAAAAAAATACAAATAATCTTCCCCGGTAAACTTCAGAATAGCCTCTGCCAGGGCAGCAGAAGTCAGCGGCCCCGAAGCCAGAATCACAATCCCTTCCTCCGGAATGGCGGTTACTTCTTCCTGAATAACAGTGATCCGGGGGTGTTTATGAATGGTTTCCGTTATGTAACGGGAAAAGCCCTCCCGATCGACCGCCAGGGCCCCACCAGCCGGCACCTGATATTTTTCCGCCGCCTGCATTATGAGAGAGTTCTGCCGGCGCATCTCTTCTTTAAGCAAACCCACAGCATTTTCCAGAGCATTGCCTCTCAGAGAGTTACTACAAACCAGCTCAGCAAAATAACCGGTATGATGGGCCGGTGTCATTTTAGACGGCCGCATTTCCTTTAAAACCACATTTACACCTAGATTCGCCGCCTGCCAGGCGGCTTCACAACCAGCTAATCCCGCTCCAATAACCTGTATCGTAGCCACTTTCTTTCCTCCTAAGATACCTGGGCCTTAGTTTTGCATTTAATACACTCTGCTATTTTCTTGCTTTTTCTCACCATTAGCGCAGAGCACTGGGGACATTTCTCCGGTACCGGTTCGTTCCAAACCGTAAAATCACATTCCGGATAATTAACACAGCCAAAAAAGGTTCTTCCTTTTTTGCTCCGCCTTTTCACCAGCATACCACCACACTGAGGACACAATACCCCCGTTTCCTCCAGCAAGGGTTTGGTAAAACGACACTCCGGAAAATTAGGACAGGCCAAAAATTTACCAAAACGCCCGGTTTTGATCACCAGATTAGCCTGACAATTAGGGCATTTTTCCTCAACCACCGGATCCGCTACCACAATTTTTTCAGCTTTTATTTCCGCCTGCTGCAATTCTTCTCGAAAAGGCTCATAAAAACTACGGACTACATCTACCCAGCGCTTTTCCCCTTCTTCAATTTTATCCAGATCCTCTTCCATTTTTGCAGTAAATTCCACATCAATAATATCCGGGAAAAACTGTTTTAATAACTCCACTACCATTTGTCCCAGTTCGGTAGGATAAAAATGTTTTTGTTCCCTGGTAACATAGCCCCGTTTCTGAATGGTTTCGATGGTCGGAGCATAGGTTGATGGACGTCCAATCCCCAGTTCCTCCAAAGTCTTAACCAGAGAAGCTTCTGTGTAACGGGGTGGTGGCTGGGTAAAATGCTGTTCCGGTTTCAGTTCTCTTAATTCCAGCCATTGCCCTTCAAATACAGGGGGAATCTGTTTTTCCTCTTCCTTCTCCTCATCCTGATAAATTTTCATAAATCCGGGGAAAATCACCACCGTACCGGTAATACGGAACAAATATGGTGATATGTCTACATCGATGCTGGTTGTTTCCAGCTGAGCTGGAGCCATCTGACTGGCCAGAAAACGATCCCAGATCAGCTTATATAGCCGGTACTGATCTCTGGTCAAAAACTGCTTGATATTTTCCGGCGGTCTGCTCATAGAAGTAGGCCGAATAGCTTCATGGGCATTCTGAATTTTACCTTTGCTGGCGAATTGTCGCGGCTTTTCCGGTAGGTAAGCATTGCCAAATTCGGTTTTGATATAATCCGCCGCTTCTCGCTGTGCCTCTTCTGCAATCCTGACCGAATCGGTTCGGATATATGTGACTAAACCGACAGCTCCCTCTTTTCCCAGTTCAATCCCTTCATACAGCTGCTGAGCCAGCTGCATAGTCTTGCGGGTGGAAAAATTCAGCCTTTTGCTGGCCTCCTGCTGCAGTGTACTGGTAGTAAAGGGAGCAGGCGGTTGACGCAACCTGGCTTTCTTCTTCACTGCTGTTACCTGAACCTGCTGGATACTGGCCAGGTCCGCCAGGATTTTTTCCATCTCTTCCCGATTTTTAATTTCCGCTTTCTGGTCACCGATTTGTACCAGCTTCCCTACCAGTTTATGAGTCTGCCCTGGTTCAGTAAAAATGGCTTCCAGGCTCCAGTACTCTTCCTGAACAAACTCGCGAATCTCTTCCTCGCGATCACAAATCAACCGCACCGCAACAGATTGCACCCGTCCGGCTGAAAGCCCTTTTTTGATCTTCTTCCAGAGAAATGGACTCAAGGAATAACCCACCAGACGGTCCAGTACGCGCCGGGCCTGCTGGGCATCAATGCGATGCCAGTCCAGCTGGCGTGGTTGTTTTACGGCCTTTTGAATGGCTGCTTTGGTAATTTCATTAAATTCAATTCTACACCTGGCTTCAGGAGGTAGTTCTAACAAGTTAGCCAGGTGCCAGGCAATGGCTTCCCCTTCCCGGTCCGGGTCAGTAGCCAGCAGAACTTGATCTACTTTTTTGCTCTCAGCTTTGAGGGATTTGATCAAATCCCCTTTACCCCTGATGGCGATATATTTAGGAGCAAAATCCTTTTCCACATCTATTCCCAGCTGACTTTTCGGCAAATCGCGTACATGTCCCATGGAAGCTGCTACTTTAAAACCTCTGCCCAAAAACTTGTTGATAGTTTTTGCTTTAGCTGGAGATTCAACGATCACCAGGGTTTTTGCCACAATCAACACCTCACGCCCAAAAATTGTTGCCAAAACGAATAACCTGTCCACGCAGTTCCATTCTGGTTAATTCCGCCATGACTATATCCAGATTCAGATTGAGTTCACGGGCCAAAGCTACCGCATCGGTAAAGCCCCGGTTAATTAAGGATAAAATTCTGGTCGGGAGTTCTGAATCTGCAGTATTTTCCTTTACCGGCGGTAAATCCAGATCCTCCAGGTCACAAAGCGGCATGGCTCCCTGTTTTATCAGGTTATTGGTTCCTTTAGAATATATACTGGTAATGGGTCCAGGGACCGCCCAGACTTCCCGTCCCAGTTCCAGGGCGTAATCTACAGTAATCAAGGTACCGCTGTTTTCTGCTGCCTCAACCACAATCAGCTTCTGACCTAAACCAGCAATAATGCGGTTGCGCATGGGAAAATGCCAGGGTTTAGGCTCTGTTCCCGGCCAGAATTCGGACAATAAACAGCCCCGGTTTATGATTTTCTCCGCCAGGGACCGGTTTGCAGCCGGATATATGCGTCCCAGCCCATTGCCCAGGACCGCAATGGTCAGACCAGAACGCAGAGCTCCCTGGTGAGCAAAGCTGTCTATGCCATAGGCTAGCCCTGAAACCACTACATAGCCACAGGCAGCCAGCTGATTACTAACCTGCACAGCCACCTGTCGCCCGTATTCGGTACCTTTTCTGCTGCCGATTACGGAAATCATGGGTTTCTTTAAAACTTGCTTGTCCCCCTGGCCAAAAAGAAGAAGGGGCGGCTGATGCAATTCCCGCAAAGCCGCAGGATATTCCTCATCTTCATCAGTTACCCACCAGATCCCCTGCAGTTGTAATTCTTCCATCAGGGTAGAAGGGTCACACTCCAACCGGAAGCTGATCTTTTGCCCCTGAGCATAATAGTAATTGATGGCTTTGGCTGGCCCCAGCTGGTAGACCAGGGCCAGCTTCAATTGACGCCTATCCATCTCTTTTTGACTCCTCATTACCATAGAATTCCTGCAACTTCACTGCTTCCACTATAAATAAGATAGTTTGAAAAGTCAAGCAATCACAATAATCGCTTGCTGCTTCTGAAACCATCGCTGGTAAAAAGAACGCGTTTATTGTCGATAACTGTCTCCAGATGTACCGGTCGACCCCAGAGGAAACTGACATAATGCAAGGTTTTTTCCAGATATTTTGTATCCAGCTCAATTCCTTCATACCTGTGTAAGAGATACAGCTCATGCCGTTTGTTATAATCCCCATCTACCGCTTCTATATAAGGAAATCCACAATTATTCAAGCTAAAGACCAGATTATCCCTGATTTGTTCCCATTTTTTCTCTGTTATCTGCCAGTTTTGCCCCACCTTTTGATAAAGATAAAGGTCCAGTTCCTCTACCAGCTCTTCATTTAAATAATTTCGCAAAAATGACTGATCATGATCCACTTCCCTGATCAGAAACAGCTCATCCCGGCCGTATTTTTTATCCAGATATTCCCAGATACGCCAGCCTACCAGGTAGGGATTGATATGATAGGGATTAGGCTGGCTGATGCCAGCATGGAGTTTAGCAAATTCAATAGCCTCATCTTCGGTTAGAGCCAATTCCCGCATAATCCGGACGTGCCAGAAAGTAGCCCAGCCTTCATTCATGATTTTAGTTTCCAACTGGGGCCAGAAATAGTACATTTCACTGCGAATCATAGCAATTATATCCCGTTGCCAGTCCGTTAAATCCAATGAGTTTTCCATAATGAATTTCAGCAAATCTTTTTCCGGCAGCTTCTTATTGTTTTCCTCCTCCTCTTCTTGGTCCTGTATTTCTCTGCTATCCAGTTGCCAGAGATCAGCATAGGACCCAGCAGGCTCTGGCTTTTTTTCTTTGACAGGCCTGCCGTCTTTCTCCTTAATCTGGTGTGGATTAATATGCTCCTGAATAGAGAGAACAGCATCAAGAAATTTCTCCACTTCCCGAAAACCATAATGAAATTCATAGTCGGCAATCCGCAGAGCATGCACAGCCATAATGTCCACCATTTGGCGATCTGTTCTGGCAAACCAGCGGTTATTTTTAAAAAAATCGCAATGGGCATAGACATGGGCTATTACCATTTTATTTTGCACTAAACTGTTTCCCTCTAACAAAAAAGCATAGCAGGGGTTAGAATTGATTACCAGTTCATAAATTCTGCTCAAGTTGTAATCGTAGGAAGTTTTCATCTTGTGAAATGCCTTGCCAAAACTCCAGTGGGAAAAGCGGGTAGGCATCCCATATGCTCCAAAAGTATAGATAATATCGGCAGGACAAATTTCAAAACGCATATCAAAAAAATCCAGACCAAAATCCAGGGCGATGGCTTCGATTTCGCTAATAGCTTTTTGCAGAGCTTTGATTTCCTGTTTATCTGCCACCGTTACCCCCCCTTTTATGCCATATCAGCCTGGGGTCCAAAAAAAGCTTTCAGGGCTGGATAGACACCAGTTTTATCTTTTATGGTTACAGCTACAAAACGAGGATGGTTAATCCGCTTAAAAACAGAATATAGAGTGCTATGCCGGTAATAGGGCCCGACAATTTCTCCATAGCCAACCATATTACATTGTTCTGCCAGCTGATGTAACAACTTGACACACAATTCATTGTCTGAAGCCAGATTATCGCCATCCGAAAAATGAAAGGCATAAATATTATAATCCTGGGGACTATAGCGTTTTTCAATAATATCCAGGGCCAGTTTATACACCGAGGAACAGCGCGTACCCCCTGATTCGCCTTTAGTAAAAAATTCGTCTTCTGTGACCTCTTTAGCCTCAGTGTGGTGGGCTAAAAACACTATATTTACCGCTTTATATTTTGTACGCAAAAACTTCACCATCCAGAAAAAGAAACTGCGAGCAATGTATTTTTCAAAGGGCCCCATTGACCCGGAAGTATCCATCATAGCCAGGACTACTGCATTGGCGTGATACTCAAATTTTTCCACCCAGGTTTTAAATCGCAAGTCATCTTTGCTGATTTTGCCAATTCCTTTAATTCCCTTTAATGCATTGCGTTTCAAATTCTCCAGAAGTGTTCTTTTCTTATCCAGGTTGCCCGTAATACCCACTTTGCGGACATCATTGAAGTGATATTTCACATTCTCCAGCTCTGGTGCCGTTTTTTGTTCCAGATTGGGTAGGCCCAGATCTTCGAAAATCAATGCTGCCAGCTCATCTACCGTTACTTCTGCTTCATAATAATCAAACCCAGGCTGATCGCCGGCGCCGGGGCCTTTACCCGGTCCTTTGCCGGCTTTCACATCTGACCCCAAAACATCACCGACTTTACTGTCTCCTTTACCCTGGCCCACATGCTTTTGCTTGTTAAAATTATAGCGGAAACGATATTCATCCAGGGAGCGAATGGGAACTTTAATTATCTTTTTACCATCAGACATAATGATGCTTTCTTCACTAACAATATCTGCCAGATTGTTTTTTATAGCTTCCTTTACCTTCTCCTGATGTCTTTGTTGATCAAGGAACCCTTTGCGATGCAGTGACCAATCGTCCCGGGAGATAATCGATGTCATATTACCCCCTCCCGTTACCGGTTAAGTAAGCTTCCTACATATTTTAGCAATTCATTGGCACAGACCGGGCAATACCCGTGTTCATCAATGAGGCGCTTGGATACCTGGTTAATACGCTTTAGCTGTTCCGCATCGGGAGTACGGGTAGAGGTTGTAATTTTAACTACATCTTTCAAGTCGGCAAAGAGTTTTTTCTCAATAGCCTCTTTAAGGCGTTCATGACTGTTGTAATCAAAAGTTTTTCCCCGCCGGGCATAACTGGAAAGGCGAATCAGGATTTCCTCCCGAAAACTTTTCTTGGCATTTTCCGAAACCCCGATCTGTTCTTCAATGGAACGCATCAATTTCTCATCTGGATCTAGTTCTTCTTCAGTAATGGGATCTTTTAATTTTACTCCATTGCAATAGGCCTCTACATTATCAAGATAGTTCTGGAACAGGGTTCTGGCACTCTCTTCATAGGAATAGACAAAAGCCTTTTGCACTTCTTTTTTAGCGATCTCATCAAATTCCCGCCGGGCAATGGCAATGAAATTGATCAACCGCTCTTTTTCCTCCTTGGTAATGGATGGATGCTGATCCAGTCCATCTTTAAGAGCCCGCAGTACATCAAGAGCATTGATACAGGTTGTATCCTTGGTCACCAGCGCACTGGAAATTCGGTTAATTACATAACGCGGATCAACCCCGCTCATCCCTTCATCAGGATTCTCATTCAGCAGTTCAGTTACATCTTTTTGCTTGAATCCCTCTACATCTTCTCCATCATAAAGCTTCATTTTCTTGACCAGGTCCATTCCCTGTTTCTTGGATTCTTTCAGGCGGCTGAGCACAGA
Organism: Carboxydocella sp. ULO1; assembly: GCF_002049255.1. Taxonomy (NCBI): domain Bacteria; kingdom Bacillati; phylum Bacillota; class Clostridia; order Eubacteriales; family Clostridiales Family XVI. Incertae Sedis; genus Carboxydocella; species Carboxydocella sp. ULO1. Next base: position 120,382 of record NZ_BDLQ01000021.1, read on the forward strand.
GAAAATAGAAGCTACCCGTAAAGCATGGGGAGCAATGTGAATATGTTTCATATCACTGTTGCGAATTAATTTTTCGTAGATCTTGACCTCTTCTGAAACTTTCAGATTATAAGGTACCCTGATGACAATTATCCGGGACTGCAGAGCCTCATTTTTCTTATTGCTGATAAAAGCTTTATACTCAGCTTCGTTTGTGTGAGCTACTACAACTTCATCTGCCGAAATTAAAGCAAAGCGGCCGGCCTTGAAATTTCCTTCCTGTGATAGGCTCAACAGGTTCCAGAGGAATTTTTCGTCACATTTTAACATTTCCTGGAATTCCATGATCCCTCTGTTGGCAATGTTCAGCTCACCATCAAAGCGATAAGCCCGGGGATCAGACTCAGAACCATATTCAGTAATCGTAGAAAAGTCAATGGAGCCTGTTAGGTCAGCAATATCCTGGGATTTGGGGTCAGAAGGTGTGAAAGTACCTATGCCAATCCGGTTTTCCTCGGAAAAAATTACCCTTTCTACCGGCATCAATTCGATCTGTCCGTTGAATTCCGTTTGTAAACGTAAACGGCAAACAGGACAGAGGTTACCTTCGATATAAACCCCATATTCCCGCTCAAAGTCCGGGCGCAGTTCTTCCGGAATCAGGTGTAATGGCTCTTCATGCATGGGGCAACCTTTTATCCCGTATAACGCCCCTCTATCAGTGCGCGAATATTTTTCCAGGCCTTTTTTGAGCATGGTTACAATCGTTGATTTTCCCCCTGAGACAGGCCCCATTAAAAGCAAAATGCGCTTACGCACATCCAAGCGTCGCGCTGCTGAGTGAAAATATTCCTCTACCAGCTTCTCCAGGGTTTTTTCCAAACCAAAAATTTCTTCGGCAAAAAACTTGTATTTTTTTACCCCATTTTCCTCTTCAATGTCAGCATCTTTAATCATGTTATAGATTCTGGCATGGGAAAGCTGAGCAATATAAGGTCTTGCTTTGACTAGCTGCAAATAGTCTTTGAAGGTGCCTTCCCAGGCCAAAGCTTCCTGCTGCTGTCGATATAATTCCAGTTTTTGTAAAAAATCCATTGAGGTCGCCTCCTTTCCTCCCAAAACCCCCTGGGTGTTACATATATATGTAGAATTCTAAATCTACTTGACTTCTTTTTACTGATAGTTTATACTATCTTTCGCAGGCGGAAGTGGCTCAGTGGTAGAGCATCGCCTTGCCAAGGCGAGGGTCGCGGGTTCGAATCCCGTCTTCCGCTCCATTTTCTTAAATATGGCGGCGTGGCGAAGTGGTAACGCAGCGGTCTGCAAAACCGATATGCGTCGGTTCGATTCCGACCGCCGCCTCCAAATCCTGCCGAAGTGGCGGAACTGGCAGACGCACCAGACTCAAAATCTGGCGTGGTTACCCCACGTGCGAGTTCGAGTCTCGCCTTCGGCACCAATAAGTCAAAAACCCCTGCAAAAGCAGGGGTTTCTCTTTTATGCAGAGATATTTTGCTGACTTAAATCAGATTGTAAATTATTATATCTATTTAATGCGGTCGCCAAAAACAAGACTAAAATCAGGAAGATCCCGCTTAATTTTAGCGGCCAGTTATAGCCCAGTCCCTTCAATACTACCATGCCACCAAACGCAGCAATTGCCATGGCGCTATTGATAATTGGTTCGATCAAACCAAAAACTTTGCCCCTGAGCTCATTAGGTGTTATTTCCTGCATAAATGTTCGCATGCCCAGACCGCCAAAGGAATTGGATATTCCGACCAGAGCAGCTGCAATCACTACAGTTGCCCAGTTGATCTGCCAGCCCAGCAGTATAAATGCTATCCCGCCCAGCAGGACACTAATTTGTACCAGTAATGGTCTAGGAACTCTCTGACCATATTTCCCCAGTAAAAAAGAGGTTAAAATCATCAGTCCGCCAGTGAGGGCAAGAGCGTAACTGTAGTAAACTTCAGCCAGTCCCAGTTCCTTGCGAATTATCAAGGGCTGGACAAAATTATAAAAACCACCGGCCAGGAAAAAGCCAAACACCACTGCAAACATGATTAAGTGCGGTGGTGATTTTTTTATTTCCCGCAGGCCCTGATAGGTTTGCTGAAAAGGCATAAGCAAAGAAAAATGAGCCGTTTTCTGCGAACGATAGTTAATGAAAGCCAGAAAAAGTGCTGATAAAAGAAAACTCAAAGCATCAAATAAAAAGGCCCATCGGTAGCCGATAGCAGCAACCATGACACCACCAATTAAAGTCCCCAGCAACCAGACACTGTTTGCCGTAACACCATTAATGCTATTAGCAGCCAGCAGATTTTTTTCCTCAACCAGTTCAGGGATAATAGCATAATAGGCCGGGGTAAACAGGCACGATAAAATATTTAAGGCAAAAACTATCAATGTTAAGGCCCAGAGGGGAGGGGAAAAAAGCAACAAAAGAGTAAGGAAAAACCGGGATAAATCCGCAATGACCATCAATTTTTTCCGGTTGTGTTGATCAGCCATTGCCCCACCAAGCGGCCCAAAAAACAGAATGGCCAGGGTCTTGCTAAGGGTAATCCAGGCAAGGGCTTGTACGGAATTGGAATACCTGTCAATTACAAAAAGAGTTAAAGCGACATAGCTGATCCAGTCCCCCAGCGCTGATATCAGCTGACTTAACCATAAAAACCGAAAATTACGATTTTCAGATAAAAAAGCAGTAAAATTCATAAAATCTGCATCTCCCCGGTTATTACATTACGATTTACAAAACCATTATTTATTATATAATAGAAGGAATAAAATGTCAAAGAAAAAAATTCCTCCTTTTCACGGAGGAATTATCTCTTACTCGAGAATTTCGGAAAAATAGATGACTGTAACAGTTTCATCCTTTTCTACTGGACGTTTGTAAATCTCAGAAAGATACTTGATTACATCATCCAGAGAACGAATATCCGGACTTTCTCCTTTTAAATCATCTTCATTTAACTCTGAAAGTTTTTTGACAATTACTCTGTCCAGGACAGCAGTAAAAACTTTTTTGCGGGGTTCAAAGCGATTACCGGCAGTAATCCAAACGATATCACCTTCACTATATTTCTCTCTCTTATCTCCCAGTCTGATGGTACAATTCTTCTTGCGACATAACAGATGACCATGGTAATTGGAAGAATAGAAATTCAACGCCCGCACCACTATCGCCTCCCTCTGCCAATCTTAACCCTTGCGGGGATAACTCAATTTTTGCAGTTGCTCCTGTACCTGCCCTAACTCCTGTACTAATTCCTGTCTCTGGTTACCATTCATTTTTTCCCATTCATCTGCCAGTTTTTCATATATATCAGTAAGTTTTTGCAATAATTCTTTTGTTTGCTCAATTGCTTTTTCCTGTTCTACCGTTAAGGCTTGATTGGTCAGAAGGCTCTGGCTCCAGGGATCAAATATATCCTGTTTAATGTGGGTTAGTACCGCTCTGGTTTGCAACAACTGGGTTAAAAGCCCGGGAGTAACCAGCTCTTTTTTTATCTCCACGCTAATATTACGGTTTTCATCCAAACGTTGATATTCCTGTTCCTCAGTATAAATAAAAGCTTCCAGTGCTCCCGTAGCTTTTCCGAGAATCCAGGCGGGCTGGTCAGAACTGCGTAACCGGTTGATATTGCCAGTTACAATGCTCAAGAGGCGATAATCCCTCTCCCAGGCAGCCCGCAATCCCTCTCTGGCATCAGCTGCTAACCAGTTCTGATCATTTCCGGAAATAGTACCACCTTTAGCGCAACCACTTAGAAGCAGGAACAACATCATTCCGGCCAAAATCCTTGAGCGAATTTGCATAATCTCAGCTCCAAATTGTTTTTTGTTTTTTATTCGACAAAAACAGCTTTTTTCCTGCTGAACCAGTCCAGTGCTTGCGCTTTTTTCCAACTCCCTAGACCCCAGGAAAGAGGTCCGGCAATCCGGGCCGATGCTCCAAGCAAAATAAATCCGGCCAGGGTTCCTTCAAGGAAAACAAGCTTCTGGTATTCTTTCCCCCTATCTTTTATAACCTCCACCTCAGCCTCAGCTGGAGTCAAAGGTGAAAGTCCGCCGGTAATCAGCCGCAAACTGCCAAAATGAGCAGAATTGCCCGGTTGATAATCATCCCAGGCTGTTTTATACCCGGCCATATTTCTGGCAGCAATTAAACCCTGTCGGGCTGCTACCGGCCAAAGGGCCAGGTTACGCAGTTTCCCGGTAACTTTTTCTTTGGCCAGGGTCACATCCCCGGCAGCATAGATATTTTCGTACTCTGTTTCCTGAAATTGGTTAACCGGTATGCCTTTTTCCCGGCCAAGGAAATCGCTATTGGGGTTAACTCCCTTACCGATAACCGCAAGTCCTGCTGGCAATGTTCTGCCCCTGGCCGTCTGCAGAGCGGTTAGGCCCTGTTCTGGACTGCCAGTGAAGGCGACCGGGTTGTCCCCGAAAATTAGCTCTATCCCGTGTTCAATCAAATGAGCTGCCAGGATTTCACCTGCTCTTGTATCCAGGCCCTGGGAAAAAGGATAACTGGAGGAAATAATCATGCTTACCTGTTTGTCCAGTTCCCGCAAAGCCCAGGCAGTTTTAAGGCCTACCAATCCCCCGCCAATGATAGCGCATTTCTGGGTTTGCTGTAATCTAGCTTTGATGATTTGTAGATGTTCCAATGTACGTAATGGGGTAACACCTTTGAGTTCGACGCCAGGCAAGTCAATAGCCACAGGGTCAGCCCCACTGGCAATCAATAGCTTTTGATACTGGATTTCCTTTCCTTGTTTATCAACTATCAGTCGCCGGTTAACATCAATAGCCTGTACTTTATAATCGGTAATTTGTTCAATCCCCTGTTCCTTTATGGCCGCAGCCGTTTTAATATAGATTTGTTCAGACTGGATTTTCTGAGCCAGAAAGTAGGTTAATAGCGGTTTACTATAAAATCCGCCCTCTGTCTCAGCAGTCAAGATAGTGATTTTCCGCCAGGGAACAAGCCTCCTCAATTCCTGGGCAGCAGTAATCCCGGCAATGCTGTTGCCGATAATAACGATCTCTCGCTGTAAACAGGCCATTGTCACTGCCTCCTATAAGCCCAGTCCCTTGCGTTTGGCCTGAATATGTTCATAAATAACCGTTGCAGCTTTTACAGGGTCGGATTCTACGAAAAACTTGCCTCCGAGAACCTCTTCTGCGCCACTGGTTAGGAAAGCAGTGACTTCCTGCCCCCCTAATATCGGAGGCATTACTCCTAAGTGAACCAGACATCCCATGGCTACAGCCCAGGTACCGATAGCCAGGGCCTTTTCATGCTGATGTTCCGGCGCCGAAGCGGCAACAGGCAATTGCTGAACAGTCACGCCCAGGTATTCTGCCAGAGCTGTCAGCACATCACCAATCCGGGAATTATCTACACAGGAGCCCATGTGCCAGACTGGCGGCAAGGGTTTATCCAGACCGGCTACCTGACCCAGGAGAGACAGGATCTTCTTCAAGCCCGGCCCAGCCCACTTTTCCGTAGCTTCACTATTGAGCAAACCAGCTTTGGCCAGGGCATTAGCTGAACAGCCCGTTGTCACAACCAGTACATCTTTGCTGATTAATTCTTTGACTAAATTTACGTGCAGGTAATCATGGGTAATCTTGACATTATTGCAACCAACAGTTGCCACTACCCCCTGGATATCGCCATTGCTAATCTCCTGAACCAGGGGCTTTAAGGGTTCTTGAGCATCTATTTTGCTGAGGATTGAAATAATAGTTTCTACACTGAAACCAGCCATGAGGGTAGTCTTTTCTCGGGTGGCATTGATTTTGGCAGGATCTCGCTTGCTATAAGCTGCAATAGCCAATTCTACTGCTTTTCTGGCCATTTCATCAGCTTGCTGATAGGACCATTCCAGGTGGGTTGCGCCATCCATTTTGACGATGGGGTTGGTAGTAATGAGGACTGTATGGTAGCATCTGGCCAGGGAAGCCAGAGATGGCATAATACATTGCACATCCACAATCATGGCATCAGTGAGTCCGGTGGCTATTGCCAGTTCCTGGGCCAGAAAATTAGTTGCCAGGGGAATGCCATGTCGCATCAAAATTTCATTGGCTGTACAGCAAATACCGCTGACTTGAATACTTTTGGCCCCTGCTTTCTGTGCTTCCGGTGTCAGCTTTCTGGCCCATTCTACTATTTTCTCGGAAAGTAAAGGTATATGTCCATGTATAACAATATTTACGTTTTCTTCAGTCAGGACACCAAGGTTAGCTTCACTGAAGACAGGCTGAGGTGTACCAAATAGTATATCCTGCAAATCAGTACCCAGTTTTAAACCTGCATAACCATCCACCAGACCCAGCTTGACAGTAGCCAGCAAAAGATTTGGCCAGGAAGCGTCCATGCCCATGGTGGTCTGATGTAAGGCTTCGCGAATTTCCCGGTCAGCATTTCTGGGTATTACCCCCAGTTCCCGCCATTTAGCTACCCTTTCTTTGGGAGCATGGGCAACCAGCCAGTTCAATTCTCCACTGCCAAAACGTTGAAAATCTTCTCTGGCTTTGGCTACTAATTCTTTGCCAATATCTTTTATATCTTTGCCTTCAACAGCAATCCCCAGTTTGTGAGCCAGCCCTTTTAGCTTTTCAGCATCAGTGATCTTGTATGGTCCTTCTTCAGATAAGGCCTTTTCTAAAACTTCCAGGGTTTCATAGGCATGATCCACATGAGCTGCTGCCCCGGCAGTAACCTGTCTGAGCAAGTTCCTGGCAACCATAATATTGCCATCTGCTCCACAGATTCCTTTGTCTGGTTTCCCAAAAGGATTAATCCGGCAAGGGCCCTGGCCGCAGTGACGGCAGCACAAGCCTAGACTGCCGAAGCCACACTGGGGTTCCTGTTCCTGGTACCTCTGCCAGACATGTTCTACAGGACCCTGCCAGTTTTGCAATACTTGCTCCGCCCCGGTATCTATTGTAAATTTCTCCATATCTGTAGCCTGGTTCAAAAAACTTGACTGTTTTTATCTCCAGCCAAGTCGGCCCCCAGACCAGGCTTTCGCCTCCTTTCCGAATACTTGATTTGCCCCCGCGGGGCAGGGCGACAGGGGACCTCGGCCCGGGAGTTCCACCCGGACAGGAGTACTGCACCGGTTTTTGCTGACCTCCCGGTGGGAGTATAACTCCGCCTCCCGCGTCCTGTTAGGACGCCTACCGGTTTCTCCGACACCGGCTAAACGGGGTCACCGTACGGACAGGGCCAATAACTTCATGTCAGACCAGACGGAGTTATACGCCTCCTGCTCACTCTGGGCAAGCCCGTTATGCACAGGAAGCCTCTCCTCCAGCCGCCTCAAGCAGGCCCTGACCCCACGGGTCATCC
>NZ_BDLQ01000022.1:0-1918 GCF_002049255.1 Carboxydocella sp. ULO1
CTGACCGGAAAAATCCACCGGGAAGCCCAGCAGATTGACCACCCGGATGTTGCCCCCGCCGATGGAGGAGGCGACCAGATCCACCACCTTACCGCTTTGTCCCCGCACTACCACCTTGACGGTATTGGGGTGCACATCCCCCAGATCGGTTTTGTGGAAGGCCAGCTTGATTTTTGCCTCTTCTGCAAGCTCCAGAGACTGGCGAATTCGCTCATCGGCAGTGTCAAAGCCCAGCAGGCCGCCCACCAGGGCCCGGTCGGTGCCATGGCCCATATAGGTTTCGGCAAAGGAGCCGTGCAGGTAAAAATCCGCCTTAACGGGCGGTTCGCCCAGAACAATCCCGGCCAGGCGGCCAATCCGGGCCGCTCCGGCGGTATGAGAACTGGAAGGCCCGATCATGACCGGGCCCAGTATATCGAAAATGTTCATCATTGTTCCTCCTTCAGGGAAATCTTACACTTGTAGTTTACTGTAGAGAGAGGACGGAGGCAAGAAAAAAGGCCAGGAAACCCTGGCTATTAATCAGCGTTCAGCACTGAGGCTCTCTTTTCCGGCCAGCAAATGGCCCAGATAGCCCCTGGCCGGCTCCGTCAACTCTATCTATACCAGTGCTGATGTAATTAAACTTACTACCTTAGCCTTATCCGGTACCGAACCGGCATGGACCACTTTCTCATTGATCACCAGTCCAGGAGTGGCCATCACCCCGTAAGCCATGATCTGCGGCCAGTCCTGCACCTTGCTCACTTCCGCCTCTACTCCCAGCTCAGCAATAGCTTCCTTGACCAGGGCCTCCAGTTTGACGCAGTTAGCACAACCGGAACCCAACACTTTAATCGACAGCATTCCTTTCACCTCCTCCCTCTACCATAGCCAGTTAAAGAGATAACCCACCAGCAAAATCCCGCTGCCCACAATTGCCACAAATAGCGCGATCAATCTGGGCTTCAGCACTTGTTTCAGGATAATCATCTCCGGCAAACTGAGGGCAGTTACTGCCATCATAAAAGCCAGTACCGTCCCTAAAGCCATCCCTTTTTCCAGGAAAACGCTAACCAGAGGAATAATCCCGGCGGCATTGGAATAGAGGGGAATCCCGACCAGCACCGCCAGCGGCACCGCATACCAGTGGCCGGGCCCGGCATAGCGCAGGAGAAAGTCCTGAGGTACATACCCGTGCATCCAGGCTCCGATGGCAATAGCCACCAGAATATAAAGCCTGACTTTGCGAATAATGTCTTTGACATACCCCAGCGCATACTGGTGCCTTTCCTGCCGGCTCATTTCCTTTATTTCCTGCTGCCCGACCCGAATCTGATAAACATAATCCTGCACCCAGCTTTCCAGGCCCAGCTTGCCGATAACTGTTCCACTGACGATAGCGACCGTCAAACCTGCCGCCAGGTAAGTAAAAGCGATTTTCCAGCCAAACAGACCGAAGAGCAAAGCCAGTGCCACCTCATTCACCATGGGGGAAGCAATCAGGAATGAAAAAGTAACCCCCAGGGGAACCCCGGCTTCAACAAAGCCAATAAACATGGGTACTGCTGAACAGGAGCAAAAGGGAGTGACAATTCCCAGCAAAGCAGCCAGGATGTTGCCGCCAAAGAGGCGACTACCGCTTAAATATTTTTTCGTCCTTTCCGGCGGGAAATAGGAACGCAAATAGGAGATCAGGTAGATAACCACCGCCAGTAAAACAAAAATTTTGACAGTATCATAGATAAAAAAATGCACTGCTTGCCCCAGCGCGCTATCGGCTTTTAGGCCCATTTGCTGAAAAACCAGCCAGTCAACGAAATTTTTCCACAAGTTCCTCACCTTCTTATAAGTATATTATAATATCATTATATCATTAAGAGATGAAAAAATCCAGAGACTATCCTCTGGATTTTTTAGCCCTGAACCTTGACATAAA
>NZ_BDLQ01000022.1:1937-38498 GCF_002049255.1 Carboxydocella sp. ULO1
GCGCTCCCGTGGCCCATCGAATTCCGCCAGATAAATTCCCTGCCAGGTGCCCAGCTGTAAACGCCCTTCTTCAATGATTACCGTAACAGATGAGCCCAACAGAGATGCTTTGACATGAGCTGCCGAATTGCCTTCCCCGTGGCGGTAGTTAGCCCGCCAGGGTACCAGCTTGTCAAGGACCGTCAGCATATCTGTCACTACATCGGGGTCGGCATTTTCATTGATGGTCACCCCGGCGGTAGTATGGGGAACAAATACTACGCACAGCCCCGACTTCACCCCCCTCTGACTTACTACCTGCTGCACCCGGTCAGTTATATCCACCAGTTGATCCCGGGCCCCAGTCCTTACCCGTAGCACTTCCATTTTTACCCCTCCCTGTTATTTCAGTAATCCCGTCTCTTCCACTGGAATTGCTTCCACATCTTTCAGTTTTCGTTCAATGGTGCGGGATTTGCGCGCTGCGGTTTCTATAGAATTGCTGGCTTCCTGCAGTTTCTTCTGGGTTTTTTCCAGCAGATCCCCGAATTTGCCAAACTCCGTTTTCACCGCCCCCAGTAACTGCCATACCTCTGCGGAACGCTTCTCGATGGCCAGGGTGCGAAAGCCCAGTTGCAGGCTGTTAAGCAAGGCTGCCAGGGTAGTGGGGCCCGTTATTACCACCCGGTATTCCCGCAAGAGGCAATCATACAGGCCCGGTCGCCGCAATACCTCGGCATAGAGGCCTTCTACCGGCAGATAGAGCAGGGCAAAATCGGTAGTGCGGGGCGGGTCCAGATATTTGTCCCGGATCGCCTTGGCCTCCGCTTTTAGCCGTAATTCCAGCTGTTTGCCTGCTTCCTGGGCCAGAGCGGCCTCCCCCCGTTCCTGGGCCTCCAGCAGCCGCTGGTAATCCTCCAGAGGAAACTTGGCATCTATGGGCAGCCAGATAAATTGATTGTCCCTCTCTCTGCCCGGCAGCCGGATGGCAAATTCCACCCGTTCATTGCTGCCCGCTTTGGTCACGATATTTTCGGCATATTGCTCCCGGGTCAGGAGCTGTTCCAGCACCTGGGCCAGCTGGACTTCGCCCCAGATCCCCCTGGTCTTGACATTGGTCAGCACCCGCTTCAGATCCCCGACCCCTGCCGCCAGGGCCTGCATTTCCCCCAGACCTTTCTGTACCTGCTCTAACCGTTCGCTGACCAGCTGGAAAGATTGGCCCAGACGCCTTTCCAGAGTGGCATGCAGCTGTTCATCCACCGTCTGGCGGATTTTTTCCAGCTGGCGGTGATTATCCTCCTGCAGCAGCCGCAGGCGTCCCTCAACCCCTTCCCGCAAGCGGTCAGCCTGCTGGCTGAAACTGTGAAAGGCCTGGATTAATTCTTCCCGGTTACGGGCCAGTTCTTCCCGCATCAGCCTTTCCTGGCGTTCCCCCTCCCGGCGCTGGTCCTGCTGACGCCAGAGCAGAAAAATTATCAAAAAAAGGTTGGCAAGGGAGACAATCATGGATAATAATAAAAGAGAATCCGCCATTACTTTTTCTCCTCCTTCCCAAACATTTATTCGCTCTTTTCCGTAAAAATCCTGCTGCTGCAGAGAAAAGGAGGCTTTTTTCATGCAAGAATTTAAACCCCAGGCCAGTCCCCGCATTATCTGGGGCTGGGCCTTAATCCTGCTGATCGTGGTCAGTGCTGCTGCTCCAGCTTATCTCACCTATAAGCAGGGCGAGTGGACCCTGGCCACAGCCGTGCCTTTCGTCGGTCTAATTCTACTGGCACTTGGGCTGGTCGGTTATTTTCTCTATGCTGCCTATACCCTTGCCTATGAAGTGGATGAGAAACAGCTGGTCATCCGCTGGGCCAATCGTCGGCTCACCATTCCCCTCAAGGAAATTAAGAAAGTCGAACTGAGCCAGGAAGGCAAAACCTTTGCCCGTCTCTGGGGAGCCAGCTGGCCGGGGCTACACATCGGCACCTTTGCTCACCGCGGGGAAAAATATAATCTTTACGCTACCGCTAGAAAAAATGTGGTCCTGCTGTATACGAAAAAAGGCCAGTTCGGCCTTACCCCTGCCAACCGGGAAGAGTTTCTGGCTGTCCTCCAGCCCAAAGCAGGCAAAAGCGGCAAAGGAGGCAAAAAGTGATGTATCCCCTGCCCCACCGCCCCCCTTTTATCCTGCTGGACCAGTGGGAGATAGTGGAACCTGGGTATAAAGCCCGGGGTCATAAACTGATTACGGCCTGTGAAGGCTGGCGGTACTGGTCTGGCCCTTTGCTCTGGGAAGCGCTGGGCCAGCTGGCGGCCCTGGCCCTGGGCCAGGCTACCATGTTAACAGGCATCGACACTGCTATTTTACACCGTCCTCTGCTAGCCGGGGAACAGCTGCACCTGGAGGCCGAAATCATCGCTTTTAAGCGCGGGTTTGGCAAAAGACAGGGCCGGGCCTGGGTGGAAGGGGAGCTGGTCGGAGAATTACAGGGAAGTTTTGTTAGTCTGGAAAGGGGGACGAAAGCATGAAAGTAGCACTGGTAACCGGAGCCAGTGGCACCATCGGTCGGGCCATCGCCCAGACCCTGGCCGCTGAGGGCTGGACGCTGGCTTTACATTATAACCGGGGCGAGGAAGCTGCCCGGGAATTGGCCCGCTCGCTGCAAACTCAGGGGCAGCGGGCCGAAATCTTTGCCGCTGATTTGCGGAACCAGGCAGCCATCCTGCAAATGGTACTGAATATCCGGGAACAGCTGGGACCCATCACCGCTCTCATCAACAATGCCGGGGTTGCCCGAGATGCCCTGCTGCACAAAATGGAGCTAGCCCAGTGGCAGGAGGTGCTGGATGTTCATCTCAACGCTGCTTATTTCCTTTGCCAGCAAGTACTGCCTGACATGTTTTCCGGCAACTTCGGTCGCATTATCAATATCGCTTCCATAGTCGGCCAGCAGGGTCGCAGAGGTCAGGCCAACTATGCTGCCGCCAAGGCTGCCCTTTTCGCTCTTACCAAATCCCTGGCCTTAGAAACAGCTCAATACCAAATCAGTGTCAATGCTATTTGTCCCCCTTTTGTGCTCAGTGAAATGAGTCAGGCTGCCTATGAGCGTTATAAAGAAAGAATTCTATCCTCCATTCCCAGGGGTTTCCCCGGTCAGGGCCAGGATGTAGCCAACCTGACCGCCTTTCTCTGCCGGCCGGAGAACGGCTATATTACCGGACAGATTTTCAATGCCGATTGCCGCCCTACCACCTGGTAGGGTATAATTATTGTAAACCATACTTCAGAAACGAGTGAACAAATTATGAGTATAGACGTAGTTGTTACAGGCATGGGAGCTATTTCTCCCCTCGGCACCAATTTAACCCAGCTCTGGGCTGCTCTCCAGACTGGCCGCAGTGGCATATCTTACTTGACCCGCTTTGATCCCGAGCCCTTCCCCACCAAAGTGGCCGCCCAGATTGACCCCTGGCCACAAGTGCCGGCCGAGCTGGAGCTGCCTCAGTTCGGTCAGCTGGCTCTGGTAGCAATGCAAGAGGCCCTGACAATGGCCGGCCTTAGCTCTGCTGACCTGACTAAAGGGGCGTTTCTGCTGGCTACCAGCCGGGGAGGGCTGGTGGAATGGGAACAGTTTACCTGGGCCTGGCTCCGGGGCGAGCCCTCCCCTGTCTCTAATCCCTGGCGCTGGTACCAGCCCCAGTTCACGGCAGTGAAGCTGGCCCAGCTGGCAGGTGTTCAGGGCCCGGTCAAAACCTATATGGCTGCCTGCGCCTCCGGCACTCTCACCATCGGCGAGGCCTACTGGCTGATCAAAAGCGGCCAGATACCAGTGGTTATCATAGGCGGTGCCGAAGCTCCCCTGGTTCCCTCATTATTTGCCGGCACCTGTGCCGCCAGAGCCATGTCCAGCCGGCCCTGCCCCCCGTCTGAGGCCTGCTGTCCCTTTGATGCCCGCCGGGATGGCTATGTCATGGGAGAAGGGGCCGCCTTTCTGGTCCTGGAGGCGGCCGAACATGCAAGGGCCCGGGGTGCCCGCCCCCTGGCCTTGCTCAGGGGTTTTGGCCAGACCTGTGATGCCTACCACCTGACCGCTCCCCGGCCGGATGGCTCCGCCCTGGCCCGGGCCATCAGCCTGGCCCTGCAAGAAGGGGGCATTACGCCGGCGGAACTGGGCTATATCAATGCCCATGGCACTTCCACACCCTTGAATGATAAAATCGAGACCCTGGCTTTGAAGCAGGCTTTAGGTTCGGCAGCCTACAAAACACCCGTTAGTTCCAGCAAAAGCATGACCGGCCATCTGTTAGGGGCTGCCGGAGCTGTGGAAGCGGTTATAACCATTTTAGCCTTGCGCCAGCAGTGGTTGCCTCCTACTATCAATCTTAAAGAACCTGACCCCGACTGCGATCTGGATTACATTCCCAACGTGGGACGCAAGGCTGAACTGGAATTTGCCCTCTCTCTTTCAGCCGGTTTCGGTGGACATAATGGTGTGGTTTTGTTTGAAAAGACAGTTTAACCCCGTCCATAGCGACGGGGTTTGCCAGTCTTTAAACCTTATTTCTCCGCCAGGGCAATAACATCGGCACCTCCTGCTGATAGCGGCGATATTCCTCACCAAACTCTGCTACCAGTTTCTGTTCTTCCAGCCTGATGCCCACCAGAATATAGAGAGTCATCACCCCTTTTGCTACTACCTCTGCCCAGGTAGAATCCATACTCCACAGGAAGATAATCGTTCCCAGGTAGACAGGATGGCGGACCCAGGCCAAAAGGCCCTGTTTTACGATCCTGGTATGGCGTGGCGCTGCCACTGTACCCGGCCTTTTAAAAGTCTGTGCCTGTTTAATTCCCAGAAACTCTTTTAAGTCATAGGTCAGAAAAGCGCCCAGCATCAGACCCAAAGCCAGCACTAACAGGCCGAACTGCAGCCAGCGCCAGCCACTAAAAGAATATGCCAGAGGAGTAGAAACGGATTTAGTATAAAGATAAGGTGGAATAAAGGTCAGCAAAGAAAAGATGTTATATCCCAGACGGTAGAAGGCATAATATCTCCCTAACCTGGCTTGCATAATCTTCATCATCCACCGCGAAATAAGAAAACTGTGCAAAAACCCAAAAGCAGTCCAGAGAAGGATAATATTGACGTAAACCATTATCTCTCTCCTCTCTTTCGTAGTATCTTCATTTTACTTTTAAATTCACAAAAAATAAAGGCTGCCGAAATGGCAACCTCTTACCAAGTTACAACCCGTATTTCTCCATTCGATAGATTAAGGCCGAGCGGGTTATTCCCAGTAAACGGGCAGCCTGAGTCTGATTGCCACCACTTCTGACCAGAGCCAGTCGGATTAACTCCCGTTCTACTTCTTCCAGATTGATACCCTCCGGGGGAAAATCCAGTAAAACTCCAGCTACCCGTTGCTTATCCCCGCTTATTTCCCGGGGCAGATTCTCCGGTGTGATTTCATGGCCCGTACAAAGGATTACCGCTCGCTCGATAGTGTTTTCCAGCTCCCTGATGTTGCCGGGCCAGTGGTATTGTTGCAATAAGGCCATCGCTTCCGGGGCAACCCCTTTTAGCCTTTTCCCGGGATCATACTTGCGCAAAAAGTGCTGTACCAGTAAAGGTATATCCTCCCGCCGTTCCCGTAAAGGGGGTAAGTGAATAGGAATAACCTGCAGACGATAGTACAAGTCTTCCCGGAATTTGCCTTCCTGAATGGCTTTACGCAAGTCACGGTTGGTAGCGGCAATAATGCGGGCTTCCAGTTTCAAGGGCTCTGTGCCGCCTACCCGCTCATAAGTTCGTTCCTGCAGCACTCTTAACAGTTTGGCCTGCAGGGTCAGCGGCATTTCCCCGATTTCATCCAGAAACAGAGTACCCCCTCGTACCAGTTCCAGTTTCCCCTTCTTTCTGGCATTGGCTCCTGTAAAAGCCCCCCGTTCATGGCCAAACAGTTCGCTTTCCAGCAAATTTTCCGGAATGGCAGCACAGTTAATGGCTACAAAGGGTTTATTGGCACGACTGCTCTGCAGATGCAGCTGCCGGGCCACCACTTCCTTGCCTGTACCGCTTTCCCCCTGGATCAGCACCGTGGCTGCCGTATCGGCAATACGACCTATCAGCTCACGAATTTCCACCATAGAGGGACTTTGGCCAATTAGGCCCTCCCCCTGCCGTTCCCGCAGCTCTCCCCGCAAATAATCCACTTCCTGGCTTAGTTCCACCAGTGTCAGGGTGCGTTCAATTACAAGTTTTAGCTCATCCAGGTCAAAGGGCTTGGTCAGGTAATCAACAGCCCCGGCTTTCATAGCCTCGATGGCCGTTTCCACTGTCCCGTGGGCAGTGATGACTATGACTGGCAGCTGGGGCTGGTCTTTTTTAATGGTTTTTAAAATTGTTATCCCATCCAGGTCCGGTAAGCGCAAATCCAGTAATACCAGGTCAGGCATTTGCTCACTGACCAGCTTCAGGCCTTCCTGTCCGGTTGCGGCCGTCAGAACCCGGTAACCTGTTTTGTTCAATGCCTTGCTCAATATCCAGCGCAAATGCTCCTCATCATCGATAACCAGTATCGTCGCTGCCATCTCAGCACCCCCTTTGCCCGGCCAGAGGCAGCTTGACGCGAAAAATCGTTCCCGCTCCCCTGCTGCTTTTAACTTCAATCAGTCCCCTTTGCTGTTCTATCATTTTATAGGCCAGGGCCAACCCCAGCCCCATACCCCCGGGTTTGGTGGTATAGAAAGGCTCAAACACCCGGGTTAAATCCTCTTCGGCTATCCCCGGCCCGGTATCAGCAAATTGCACTATCACCCAGTTCTCTTCCTGATAACTACTAATATTCAATTCTCCGCCATCGGGCATGGCTTCAACTGCATTTAAAACCAGA
This sequence comes from Carboxydocella sp. ULO1, assembly GCF_002049255.1. Taxonomy (NCBI): domain Bacteria; kingdom Bacillati; phylum Bacillota; class Clostridia; order Eubacteriales; family Clostridiales Family XVI. Incertae Sedis; genus Carboxydocella; species Carboxydocella sp. ULO1. The sequence goes on from NZ_BDLQ01000022.1 coordinate 8,802, forward strand.
TTGAGAAAAACCTGTTTCAATTTCTCTCCATCACCGGCAACCCGAGGTAATTCTGGCTCCAGAGCAGTTTTTACCATGACCTGTTGTCTCTGGATATAGGGACCGGCCAGATACAAAACGGAATCAATGACACTATTTACATTAAGCGGCTGTATCACCGGTGGCACCGGTCTGGCATAAGCCAGAAACTCTTGCACGGTTTTATTTTGCCGTTCTACCTGTTCCTGCAATACCTGCAAATATTCCTGCAACTCCCTCTGGTCCGCAAATTCCTCCCGCATTACCTGTAAAGTGGTTTTCATTATGCCCAGGGGATTACGGATTTCATGGGCCACCCCGGCCACCAGGCGACCGAGAGCAGCCAGGCGGTCACTCTGGGCCAGCTGCTCCTCCAGCAACTTTTTCTCTTCCACTGCATTGGCCAGCTGATTGATGGCAGCTGCAATTTCCCCCAGCTCATCATTGCCCTTTACCGGCAGCCGATAGGAAGAATCCTGGGATAATTGCTCCAGGCCGGCGGTTATCTCCCGAACCCGTTGTTTCATACGGTTCAATAGCCAGAAGGTAGCCAGAACACCGATTAAAGCCGAAAGGGGAATCAGGATTGATACAATCCTGATTCCGGTTCTGACCAGGTTAAAACCTTCCTGAACCCTTTCTACCACCAGCAATGTGCCCTGCCGCTGGCCTCGGGCTGAAATCGGATAAGCACTGGCAATTAATACACCGCCTGGTCCATCTCTGACCACAGTGCGGGGTTGTTGCAGTTCTTCCGGCTTAATCCCGAAGAATCCAGGTTCTCCCGGGGTGCGGCCCGGGGGAGGAAAGAAAATATATTTTTCTCCCTGTGCCGGCTGACTGAAAATCAGGTTTGATCTCAGCCGGGGCAGGGAAAGAGCCACTACCACCCGCGGATTGCTTTCTGTCAGCCGTCCGGCCTGTTCCTCAAAGTAAGTTTTGATCAGTTCAGCCGAGGTACCCTTTTCCAGCTGACTAACCAGCCCCCTCTGCAGGCTTTGGCCTGCTACCTCCAGCTTTTCCTTCTTATCCTGCAGAATTTCCTCATTGTAGCGACCCGCCACCACGTGCAGGGAAACCAGGGTAAAGATCAGCAGGGTCAATACACTGCCCAGAATGGTGCCCATCTGAAATACCAGGGATTGGTTAAGCTTTCTGCGCAAGTTTGCCACCTCTTCTTACTGATAACGCAGGGCCTCGATGGGATTGAGTTTGGCCGCTTTGTTGGCCGGATAGATTCCAAAAATAACCCCTACCAGCAAGGCAAAACCAAAAGCGATACCGATTATCTGCCAGGAAATAGCAGCGCTAACACCAAGAAACTGATTAAGCAGTTTGGAACCAGCAACACCCAGCACTATTCCAAAGAGACCACCTGCTCCACTCACTACCAGGGCCTCAATTAGAAACTGCCGCAGAATATCCCGCCGTCTGGCTCCGATAGCTTTGCGGATCCCGATTTCCCTGGTCCGCTCCGTCACGGTTACCAGCATAATGTTCATTATGCCGATACCCCCAACTAGCAGGGAGATTCCAGCTATTCCCCCCAGCATCAGGGTAAGCATTCCAGTAACCTGACTTACGGTGGAAAGCATTTCTGCCTGGCTAAAAACCCGATAAGCATCGGTATTTTTAAGCTTACGATAAAGTAAATTATCCAGCTGGGCCACTACCCCATCTACATCTTCAGGGCTGGTAGCCTGAACATAAACAAAGCGAATTCCTCTGGTATTGAGCAGGCGTTCAGCCGTACTCAGAGGTATCATTACTTTATCGTCATTGGAACCAAAGGAAGCAGCCCCTTTTTCCTCCAGCAATCCGACTACAACAAAATTTTCGCCATTGATTTTGATGGTTTTACCAACCGGATTGGTTTGACCAAACAATTCTTTGGCCACCTCAGTACCAACCAGGGCCACCCGCTGGCGCAAGCTAACATCGGAGTCAAGCAGAAACCGTCCCCGCTGGGTGTGAAAGTTACGTACTTCTTCATATTCAGGAGTTACACCCTCCAGGGAAGTATCATATTTTTTATTGCCATATTTAACAGTAACGTTGCCATTGAGCACCGGGGCCACACCCTTGACTCCGGGACGTTCCTGCCACTTTAATACTTCTTCGTAGGTTAGCGTATCATCAGTTTCACTGGACCGTAAGGAAACACTGACCAGGTTTGAACCCAGGCCCTGAATCCGGCCGGTAACCGACTGGCTGGTACCTTGAGCAATGGAAACCAGGATAATCACGGCTGCCACCCCGATAATAACTCCCAGCATGGTGAGGAAGGAGCGCAGCTTATTGGCCTTGATCCCTGCCCAGGCCAGTTTGATAATTTGCCAGTTACTCATCGCCTCCCCTCCTCTGCTAGCAGCATGCCATCCTGAATCCGGACCACCCGGGGCAGGCGGGCGGCAATATTCTGGTCATGGGTGATAATAATTATAGTCTTACCCTGCTGATGTAGCTGAGCGAGAATCTCCATCACTTCCCGACCGGAACGGCTGTCCAGGTTACCGGTCGGTTCATCGGCCAGAATCACCGGCGGATCCCCGGCCAGGGCCCGGGCAATGGCCACCCGCTGCTGCTGTCCCCCGGAGAGCTCCACCGGCTTATGGTCGATTCGATCACTTAGCCCTACTTTTTCCAGGGCCTCTAATGCCCGTTTGCGCCTTTCCGCTCCCCCAATCCCGCGATAGATCAGAGGTAATTCTACGTTTTCCAGAGCCGTCAGACTGGGAAGAAGATTGAAATTCTGAAACACAAAACCGATTTTCCGGTTGCGAATTTCCGCCAGCTCATCCTCATCCAGCTCACTGACTTCTTTGCCATCGAGAAAATACTTGCCTGATGTAGGCACATCAAGACAGCCCAGGATATTCATCAAGGTGGACTTACCCGAACCGGAAGGACCGACAATCCCCACCATTTCCCCGGCAGCAATGGTCAGACTGACATTGTTCAATGCCTTAACCACCACTTTTCCCATCTGGTAATGTTTGCTCAATTCCTCCAGCCGGATCATTATCTCATCCCTCCCGGAGGCCCACCAGCACCCGGGAAGCGGGGTTGCTGATTACTATTGCTCTTGCGTACTACCTCTGGCAAGACCACCCGGTCTCCTTCCTTCAGCCCGCTTTTGATTTCAATCATGGTTTCATTATACAGACCTGTTTCCACCGCTTGCAAGCTGCCAGCCTCAGTCCGGACAAACTTCCTGTCGCCCCGTTCGATGATAGCTTCAATTGGCAACATCAGGGCATCCTTTTTATCCTCAACCAGGATTTCCACATTGGCAGTCATCCCTGCTTTTAACCCGGTAGTATCATCCAGGACCAGAGTCACGTCAAAACTTGCCACTTTGTTCTGCACCGTACCCTGAGCGGCAATTTCCGTCACAGTGCCGGCAAATTTCCGCTCTGGATAGGCATCCACAGTGATTTCGGCTTTCTGACCGGTATAGATTTTGCCGATATCCGTTTCATCTACCGGTACTACCACCTGCAAGCTGGGGCTAAGCAGGGTAGCTAGGATTTGCCCGCTTTTCACCTCATCTCCAACCTGCAAGTTACCACTACCATTATTGCTGGCACTGGTTGTGGCAGAGCTGTTATTGCTGCTTCCACTTAAAGTGCTACTAGCCTGACTTAAATAAACAATTCCGTCCCAGGGAGCGTATATTTTCGTTTCCGCCTGTTGCTGTTCCACTTGTGCCAAAGCCAGGCGGGCTTGTTCTACCCGCAATTCCTGACTGGCGATCTGGGAAACCAGTGAGTCATTGCTGAGGCTGACCAAAAGCTGTCCTTTCCGCACATAGCTGTTTTCATCCACTAGCAGTTTAGTTACCGTCCCACCGGTTAAGGCCCTCACGGTAGTGGTATCAGCCCAGGCCAGTGTACCGGCAGACAATCCGGTTTCCGTTCCAGCCGCAGTCTGAACCGTTACCTGGGTTTTCATTCCAGGGGACAGAGAGCCTGGATTGGTAATTTCAACTGTAACATCATAGAGTTTAGCGCCATTGCTATCGGCCCGACCATTACGGTCGACTTCGGTTACGGTTCCTGTTAAAGTAGTAAATAGATCGGTAACTGTAACTTCAGCTTTTTGCCCCACCTTTATCTGGTTAATCTGAGCTTCATTAAAGGATATTTTTGTTTTCAGTTTACTGCGATCTTCAATAGTCAATAACGTCATGCCTTTTTGTATTTCCTGTCCAGTACTTACCTGAACTCCTGTCACATATCCGCTGACCGGAGCTGTGATCTGCAGCTGCCGTTGCTGGGTTTTCAGGTTGGCCAGTTCCAGCTCCGCCTGTTTTAGTTCCAGGCGGCTGCGGGCCAGGTCATACGCCAGACTATCGGCAGTGATGGTGAACAAAAGGTCCCCTGCTTTTACCTGCTGACCATTCTGGAAATTGATACTGCTGATTTTCCCGCTGACCGCCGTGGTAATACTCTTACTGGCTGCCGGTTGAATGGTGCCATTACCGCTGATGGTAACTTGTAACTCGCCTTTCCTGACAGCGATGCTTGCCTGCTGGCTGGTGGCAGCTGTTTTGTTGCGGCCCAGCCAGCCCCAGGCCGCTCCTGCCACTACCAGTAGACTGATACCGATGATTAAAGCCAACTTTCCTTTCTTCACTTATCTCTAAACCCCCTCGTTTATTTTTTCATTTCTTTATATTGCAATTTGCATGCCAGGGGTTGTACCTGGTTCGATTAGGCTCTTGTTGGGCTAGTGTATAAAAACAAACAAAATGACTGTCTGAAAACAGACAGTCATTGCAAAGTTAAACAGTATAATATTTCTTTAACCGTTAATAAATAATCATATCAGCCTGAGCTAATCTAATGCGATAACCAGCCACAGGCTTAAATCAGCTTAATCAGGGCAATACTAAGTTTGTATATGTACCTGCAAAGTTGTATTCTTTTCCTGTAGTTCTTTAGTTTACAAAATTCGGAGGGGGATATATGTACCGTATTTTGAAAAAACTGCTGGTCGGTGACCCTATGCCTACTAGCCGACTCAGTCATGAAACCATGCCTAAAAGAAAAGCTCTGGCCGTATACGCCTCTGATGCTCTATCCTCTGTAGCCTATGCCACTGAAGAAATCACCCTGGTGCTGGCATTATTCGGCGCTCAGGCCATGGGTTATTTGACACCAATTTCCCTGGCCATTATCTTTTTACTTCTGATCGTCGTTTTATCTTACCGCCACGTAATCAGAGTTTACACCAGTGGCGGCGGTTCCTATGTGGTAGCTAAGGAAAACCTGGGTACAATCTATGGATTAATCGCCGGTGCCTCCCTATTAATTGATTATCTGCTCACTGTTTCCGTTAGCATCTCTTCAGGTACTGCAGCAATTACCTCTGCCTTCCCCAGATTATTGCCGTATACTGTCCATATTGCTATATTCTTTATATTTCTTCTTACTGTTATTAATCTAAGGGGTATTAGTGAAGCTTCAACTATTCTTGCCTACCCACCTTATTTATTTCTTTTCAGTATGGCTTTTATGATCCTCGCTGGACTGTGGCGCTACTACACCTATGGTGCCCCACCAGTAATGCCAGCAGCTCAGCTGCAACCAGTTTATGCTAATTTCGGGCTACTGGCGATTTTGCGCGCCTTTTCCGGTGGTTGTACAGCCCTAACCGGGGTAGAGGCAGTTAGTAATGGTGTGCCTACCTTTAAAGAACCCAAAGCCAGAAATGCTATTATTGTTTTGTTCGCATTAGGCGGTATTGCCATTTTTCTTTTCGGTGGCACCAGCCTCTTAGCTGAGTTATTTGGGGTAGTACCTGTAAAAGGCGAGACCCTGGTTTCCCAGATCGCCGAAATTGCTTTCGGAGGGCGTAACTGGGCTTACTATCTCTTACAGGCCAGCACTGCTTTAATACTAATTCTGGCTGCAAACACAAGTTATAATGGCGCGCCTTTGTTAGCCTCCCGGCTGGCAGCCGATGGTTTTCTGCCTCATTTTCTGACCATTCGCGGAGACCGCCTGGTATATTCAAATGGAATCATTCTCTTAGGAGCAGCTGCCGCCTTTCTGGTCCTGATTTTTCATGGAGACACCCATTTGCTCATTCCCTTGTATGCTATTGGTGTTTTCCTTTCATTTACTCTGTCCCAGATTGGCATGGTAAAACACTGGTTAGAAAACCGGGATAGAGGCTGGCAATTTAATCTTTTAATCAATGCTATCGGTGCAATCATTACCGGTATTGTTACTATAGTAATCGCTACTACCAAATTTACTGCTGGTGCCTGGATAGTCATCATTTTAATACCTCTACTGGTTTATCTGTTCATTGCCATAAAAAGGCACTATGCCGATGTAGCAGAGGATTTATCCACAGCCTGTAATGTGGAAATAAGACACTTTCGAAAAAATACCGTTATCATTCCTGTCAGTACCTTTACCAAGGCTGTCATCAATACAGTACAGTATGCTCGCTCAATTAGTCCGCATATCATAGCAGTTACGGTAAATACCAATGAACACAATCTGGAGAAATTGCAGCAAAAATGGCAATGTTTTGAATCGGATATTCCTTTAGTTATTCTAGATTCACCCTATCGGTCAATCACCCAGCCGCTGGTGGAATACCTAGAAAAACTGGAACAGGAAGCTGGTCCTGATGAAATCATCACAGTCCTCTTGCCAGAGTTTATTCCCCGCAAATGGTGGCACTTCTTCCTGCACAATCAGACCGGGTTAATTTTAAAAGCCTCGCTGACTCTGAAAAAAGATGTGGTTATTGGTTCTGTACCTTTCCATCTCTCTAAATAAGCGGCCAGAAGGAAAGGATTTTGCACCTATAACTATAGGCGGAAGTGGCCCAAAAGGAGCGCTTTTGGGCCACCTATTCTGGCCATAAAAACACCCCCATCATCTCTAACAATTTCTTTAAGAAAGGAAGGAACAACCATGAAAGGGGATAAAAATTGCTTTAACCCCAAAACCCCGGATTTTGAAAACCAGGTTAGGTCAAGTTTTGCCAGACAAGCAGTAATGAAACTTATTGGCGCTGAACTGGCTAAAGTAGCACCTGGTGAAGTGGAAATTCAACTCCCTTTTAGAAATGACCTCACTCAACAACATGGTTTCCTGCACGCCGGGATTATTACTACTATTGTGGACAATGCCTGCGGTTATGCCGCTTTGAGTCTGATGCCAGACAATGCTACTGTTCTGACTATTGAATTTAAGGTAAATTTTCTTTCACCGGCAAAGGGAGAGTTGTTTTTGGCCAAAGGTAAAGTTGTAAAGCCAGGGCATACAATCACCGTTTGCGCAGGAGAAGTTTTTTCCCTTGAGGGAGAAAAACAAAAGCTCATTGCTACTATGACAGCAACTATGATGATGCTCCAGGGGCGTCCTGGAATCCCGCCCGGTTAATAAAGGTTTGACCCCACCCCCATTCTCAGCAAAAAATTTCCCCGGCTCTGCCAGGCCGGGGTACAAGGTGGGTAGAGGATTTAGATTTTATAGCCCTGAAAATCCAGGACTTTGGCAGCAATGGTACGGGTGAGACCCAGCCAGTCAACAAAAGGTGGACGGGCCAGTTTCTTGAGGGCACTGAGCTGGGTAGCCAGCACATCCCCTTTTTCGATAGCCAGCAGTACTTCCCGGGCATAGCCTTCCACCCGTCGGAAAGCATCGAAGCAATAGAAAGAAGTCGTGGCCACAGCCAGATCGGCATACAGGTCTTTGACCTGCACTTTCTTGATGGTGCGCAGTACCGCGCTTTCCATGGCAAAGATTTCGATGACCAGATCTGCGATGCGAGCCAGGACCTCCTGTTCATCCTGCAGTTTCTGCCCCAGTTTCTGCACAGCAGAACCAGCAGTCAGCAGGAAAATTTTCTTGGCCCGTTCCACCAGCTGGGCTTCCCGGGTTACCGGTTCATCGCTAACAGGAGTCAGAGGCTGTAACAGCTCTTTCTGCAGGGCCTGAGCCACTTGCAGGAAGGGCAATTCATTTTTCATCGCCTTGCGCATCAGCATGCCGGGAATGATCAGCCGGTTTATTTCATTGGTCCCTTCAAAAATCCGGTTGATCCGGGAGTCACGGTAAATGCGTTCGACTGGATATTCGGAAATATAACCATAACCGCCATGAATCTGAACAGCTTCATCAGCTACAAAGTCCAGGGCCTCGGAAGCAAAGACTTTGTTAATACTGCACTCCAGAGCATATTCTTCGATTGCCCGCCCGATTCTGGGTCCGGCATCTTCAGCATGGTGGTCGATTTCAGCCAGGGCAGCATCGATTAGGCCTCCGGTACGGTAGACCATACTTTCAGTGACATAGATGCTGGTAGCCATACGGGCCAGTTTTTCCCGAATCATACCAAAGGAGGCGATGGGCTTGCCGAACTGCTTACGCTCCAGGCTGTATTTGGCCGCCAGCTCGATGGCATGTTTTGCTGCTCCCAGACAACCTACCGCCAGCTTGTAACGGCCGATATTGAGGATGTTGAAGGCAATGACATGGCCTTTGCCGATTTCGCCAAGTACATTTTCCACCGGCACTTTGGCGTTTTCCAGAATAACCTGGCGAGTGGTAGAGCCTTTAATTCCCATTTTCTTTTCCTCGGGGCCCAGGCTGAGGCCTTCGGTCTCCCGGTCCACGATAAAAGCAGTAAACTTGTCACCATCCACTTTGGCATAAACCACGAAAACATCAGCCATACCGGCGTTGGTGATAAACTGCTTGGTACCGTTGAGGATGTAATATTTTCCATCAGCACTGAGGTCAGCCCGGGTTTTAGCTCCCAGCGCATCGGAACCGGAAGTTGGTTCAGTCAAGCAATAGGCGGCAATCTTTTCCCCACTGGCCAGGGCAGGCAGATAGCGTTTTTTCTGGTCGGCATTACCGAACAGCACAATGGGCAATGAGCCGATACCGGTATGAGCCCCATGGGCCAGCCCGAAGGATCCGCCCCGGGTCAGGTTTTCCGCAATCAACATGGAGCTGATTTTATCCAGACCAGCACCATCATATTCTTCCGGAATATCGGCCGCCAGCAGGCCCAGCTCCCCGGCCTGTTTCAGCAAGGAAGACATAAGTTCCGGGTTTAATTTTTCCAATTCTTCTACCCGCGGCTCTACCTCTTTGGCGGTAAAATCAAAGGCGGTTTTGGCAATCATCTTATGTTCTTCGGTAAATTCCTCCGGAGTAAAGACCTGTTCAGGACTGACAGGGCCCAGCAAAAAGGCGCCCCCTTTTACTCTTTCTCCCATGCTCATTTCCTCCCTTCATAATTAGGCCAGTACTTCAAAGATTCCGGCAGCACCCATACCGCCACCGATACACATACTGACGATACCGTAACCACCGCCCCGCCGTCTCAGTTCATTGATCAGGCTGACGGTGAGTTTAGCTCCTGTACAACCCAGGGGATGACCCAGGGCAATGGCGCCACCATTGGGGTTGACCCTGGCAGGATCCAGCTCCAGTTTTTTTATGACATAGAGAGCCTGAGAAGCAAAGGCTTCATTCAGCTCAACCACTTTAATATCATCCAAAGTCAGCCCGGCAATTTTCAAGGCCTTGGGAATGGCTACTACCGGACCAATCCCCATTTCATCAGGGTGAACCCCACCCACAGCAAAGGCCTTGAATACCGCCAGGGGCTCTAGACCCAGCTCTTCTGCCTTCTCTCTGGCCATGACCATGACAAAAGCAGCTCCGTCACTGGTCTGGGAAGAGTTCCCGGCAGTTACAGTACCTTTTGCATGGAAGGCAGGCTTGAGTTTGGCCAGCGCTTCCAGAGAAGTGTCAGACCGCACCCCTTCATCAGTGTCGAAGATAATTTCCTTTTTGCCCTGTTTTACAGTCAGGGGAACGATTTCATCCTTAAACCGGCCTTCCCGAATAGCCGCTGCTGCTTTCTGGTGGCTGGCCAGAGCAAAGCGATCCTGTTCCTCCCGGGTAATACCATAGCGCTGGGCCACATTTTCCGCCGTCAGACCCATGCCCATATAGGCAGCAGGCATGTGTTCCATTAACCAGGGGTTGGGGGCAATCTTATTGCCACCCATCGGGACCATACTCATGGATTCCACGCCACCGGCCAGGATGATATCCGCCTGGCCGATCATAATTTGCTGGGCAGCCAGGGCAATGGCGTTTAAACCGGAGGAACAAAAACGGTTAATAGTAAACCCGGGTACAGTGATAGGCAATTCCGCCCGCAGGACCAGCACCCGGCCCATGTTGAAACCCTGTTCCCCTTCCGGGAAAGAGCAACCGACAATCACATCATCTATCATTTCCGGTTGAACCTGCGGTACCCGTTCCAGCACATTGCGGATCACCGCTGCCCCCATATCTTCCGGGCGAACATACCGCAAGGTCCCTTTGGGTGCTTTCCCTACCGCAGTACGAGCACCGGCAACAATCACAGCTTCCCTCATTCTTTCCACCTCCTAGTTCCGCAAGGGTTTGCCCGTGGCCAGCATGTGTTGCATGCGGGCCTGGGTCTTGGGTTCACCGGCCAGACTCAGGAAGGCTTCCCGTTCCAGATCCAGCAGATACTGTTCAGTTACCAGAGTGCCAGCCGGCACCTTGCCACCGGAGAGGACATAGGCAACTTTTTTGGCCAGGTGTTCGTCATATTCGCTGATATAGCCCCCCATCTTCAAAGAATAGGCTCCTAAGGCCATGGTGGCATAACCTGACTCCCCGACCACCGGAATCTGTTTGGGCTCTGGTGGCATAAAGCCGGTACGATCCATGGCCAGAACCGCTTCCCTGGCTTCAGCAATCAGATAATCACTATTGAAGGTAATCCCATCGCTTGCCCGCAGGTAGCCCAGAGTTTTAGCCTCAGGACCACTGGTGGAAACTTTGGCCATGGCAATGGTTTCAAAGGCCTTGTTGACAAAGGGCTGCAGGTCAGTTCTGGTGCCAGCCGGGATACCTTCATACATACGCAATAACAGCTCCTTGCAGCCACCACCAGCCGGGATCAGGCCTACACCCAGCTCCACCAGACCCATATAAGTCTCAGCTGCTGCCTGAATCCTATGGGTATGGGCACAGACCTCATAGCCTCCGCCCAGGGTCATGCCGAAGGGCGCCGCCACGACCGGTCTGCGGCAGTATTTCAGGCTCATCACGGCGTTCTGGAAGGTGCGGACCATCAGCTCGATTTCATCCCAGTCCCCTGCCTGGGATTCAAACAGCATCCACATCAGGTTAGCACCAACACAGAAGTTTTTCCCTTGATTACCAACTACCAAACCAACAAAGTTTTTCTCCACTTCTTCCACCGCAACGCGAATAGCATCAGTGATATCCCCACCGATGGCATTATTGGGGGAATGGAATTCCAGACAAGCGACGCCATCACCCAGATCCACCAGGCTGGCACCGGAGTTACGGTAAATCACGGCTCCAGGTTGCTCTTTCCGGTTTTTCAGGATAATTAACCCCGGTTTATCTTCCACCAGGACATAGTCCTCTTTGTTCCAGTCATACTGCCATAACTGGCCCTGTTCCTTCTTGTAGAAGGACTTGAAGCCATTAGCCAGCATGTTTTTTACCCAGGCGGGTACTTCCTGACCTTCGGCCTCCATACGGGCCACAGTAGCTTCTACCCCCAGGGCATCAAAGGTGGCAAAGGGCCCCATTTGCCAGTTAAAGCCCCATTCCATGGCTTTATCTATGGCCAGAATGCTGTCGGCAATCTCCTGGGCTTTGCGGGCAGCGTACAACAGGGGACGGCTGACTGCAAGCCAGGCCATTTGACTGTACTTGTCCTTGCCATTAACCAGAGCCTTCATCTGACCGGCCAGCCCACCGGGAGCCTGTTTGGCCATCTCCACCTGGGGCAACTTCACCTTCTGCTGGGGCCGGTAAGTCAAGGTTTGCCAGTCAAGGGTCAAGACCTGCTTGCCTTCCGGAGTTTTTACCTTTTGATAAAACCCTTGTCCAGTTTTATCCCCCAGCCACTTGTTCTCCACCATTTTGGTCAAAAACTCGGGAATGCGGAAAGCCTCTTTTTCCCATTGTTCGGTGACATTATCCCGTACATTGGCCGCTACATGCAGGAAAGTGTCCAGTCCAACCATATCCAGAGTACGGAAGGAAGCGCTCTTGGGTCGCCCCAGAGCCGGTCCGGTGAGAGCATCCACTTCTTCCGGAGTCAGGCCCAGTTCTTCCATGGCCTGGGCCGTAGATACCATACCATAAACTCCAATGCGATTAGCAATAAAATTGGGAGTATCTTTGCACAAAACTATTCCCTTACCCAGGCGACGTTCCCCGAACCAGGACAAAAACTCCACAATTTCCGGCAGGGTATCTGTTCCCGGGATAATTTCCAGCAGCTTCATATAGCGGGGAGGGTTAAAGAAATGGGTTCCCAGAAAATGCTGTCTGAATTCCAGCGCCAGGCCCTCCACCATTTTATTGACGGAAATACCAGAAGTATTGGTGCTGACAATGGCTCCTGGCTTGCGATACTGAGCTACTCTGGCCAGTAATTGTTGCTTGATAGCCAGGTTTTCCACTACCACTTCGATAATCCAGTCAGCATCCTTGATTTTCGGCAAATCATCCTCAAAGTTCCCGATTTCAATACGTTGAGCTACTTCCGGCACAAACAGGGGAGCCGGTTTGCTCTTGAGTAAAAGTTCTTTGCCCCTGGCTGCAAATCGATTGCGAACCTGCGGGCTTTCCATCGTCAACCCCTTGGCCTGTTCTTCCGGAGTCAGTTCCCTGGGCACAATGTCCAGCAACAGAACCGGAATGCCCACATTGGCCAGATGGCCAGCAATGGTAGCACCCATCACCCCGGCACCAAGGACCGCAGCTGTGCGGATTTCCCTTTTCATTCCCTCTACCTCCCTTTTACCCACATCTTACTGAATGAATATTCATTCTGATTTAATTTTAGCTGTCAATCCTTACCTGTGTCAAGATAATTTTTGCAAAATTCAAGCAAAAAATTTGGCAGCAATATATAGACACAATTGCAGCAAATGTGTCATACTTATTTAGCGAAAAAATATATTTTGTATGCAGGATTTTCTCTGTTTTCGGCGAATAGTGTTATGTGGCTTAACAATAAGGGGAGGTTTATGGTGAGATGAAGAAAATTAGAATCGGTATCAATGGTTTTGGTCGCATTGGCCGTCTGGTCATGCGGGCAGCGGCCCTGGATCCTGTTTTTGAGGTAGTGGCCATCAATGCATCCTACGCTCCATCCATACTGGCCCACTTGTTAAAATATGATACAATCCATCGGGTTTATAGTGCAGATGTTGCTGCCGGAGAGCAGGAAATCTATGTTAATGGCCAGAAAGTTCGTTGTCTATCCGACCGGGATCCCCGCAATTTGCCCTGGGGTGACCTGGGAATAGATATCGTCATCGAGGCCACCGGCAAATTTAAAGACCGGGACGGGGCCAGTCTACACCTGGCTTCCGGTGCCAAAAAAGTAATTATCACAGCTCCGGGCAAAAACGAAGATGTGACCATCGTAATGGGCGTAAACGAACAGACCTATGACCCGGCCAATCATCATATTATTTCCAACGCCTCCTGTACCACCAACTGTCTGGCTCCAGTAGCCAAAGTTTTACATGAAAAATTCGGCATTATCAGCGGTATGATGACTACCGTTCATGCCTATACCAATGACCAGAAAAACCTGGATAATCCCCATAAGGATTTACGGCGGGCCCGGGCCTGTGCCCAGTCCATCATTCCCACCACTACCGGCGCTGCCAAAGCCGTAGGCAAGGTGTTGCCGGAGCTGAATGGCAAATTGAACGGCCTGGCTCTGCGGGTACCTACCCCCAATGTTTCAGTGGTAGACCTGGTCGCAGATTTTGAACAAGAAGTTTCAGTGGAAACCATCAATGCCGCCCTGAAGGAAGCGGCCAATGGTGCGCTGAAAGGCATTCTGGCCTATACCGAGGAACCCCTGGTGTCCTCTGATTTCATCGGCCACTCCGCTTCCTCGATTGTCGATGGCCTTTCTACCATGGCCATTAGCAAGCATCAGGCCAAGGTCCTGGCCTGGTATGACAATGAGTGGGGTTATTCCTGCCGGGTAGTAGATCTGGCCCGTTATGTCGGGGAAAGACTGGAATAAAAAAGTTAGACCGCTAATCTTTAGCCCCTGGCTTTCTTTGGCCAGGGGCTGGTTATTATTAATGGGTAGTATCCTATACATAAAATAAAGTCTCTAAATATTTACACCAGGAGGTTGGTAAAATGCTCTCTATAGGTCTGGCAGCAATTTTTTCCGGTATACTGGTTGGAGGCGACCGTATTCGAGCAAATTACTCATCAGAAAATCCAGAAGATTTTTTGCGGAGAAAAAAAATATTTACTTTTCTCTTCTGGTTTGCCGTACCAAATCTGTTACTGGCTCTAGTTTACTATTACTCCCCCTTTTCCCGGCCCTAAATTAACCCCCTGTAGTAGCATACAATTCTACCACAGGGGGTTTTGTGCCCTTTTCCGGGATTCAGTTTAGTTTACTTCCTTTCAAACTCCACGAGAAAAATGTCCTGGAACATGCCCCGGCGTATCTCATCGTCCCGCTTGATAATGTAGTGAAACGAATTCAGCTTTTCAAAGAGTTCGCGGGCGGCTTGCTCTTTTGCTATCACATTAGGGTGCGCCGTTTGGTCTGCCTGCTTCACTTCAACTACTGCCCAACCATTATTTTTGAGTTTAAGTATAAAGTCTGGGTAATAGCGTCTCCAGCGTCCTTCTAGCTCATCATAATACTCCACGTAAAACTCATTATGTCCGACGTCAGTAATGCCGCCGGTATAGTAGATTTCCTCTATTTCCTTATGCTCCACTAAATATTCAAAAAGCCGTTTCTCTGACTCGTTATCAAAGATGTAGGGCTCAATATGGAAACTATTTGGGTACCTCCCGTCGTACATTTCCAAAGCTCTCTTGTCCTCTTCTACTACCCAATCCACGGGGAAATTCTTAGCAAGCTCAACTTCTTCCCATTCCACCTCATTAACTACCTCATAACGGAAAACCGCATCTAAAATACGACGGACGATAACCTCTATAAGGCGGTTTTCGCGGTTTACCCAAGCAAGACAACCCTCAATACCCATATCGCTGTTCCGTAAAATTTTCTCCACCTTGAGGCAGGGTAAATGAGTGTACCGGCTTATCTCTTCTACCAGGGTGTAGAGGGTATATCTCTTTTGCCGGCGTTGTAGAGTTTGGCTGTCCTTGACGGCGAGTTTCAACTTCTGACCATTGGTTGCCATCTCTCGTTCCGTTACGAGACCCACGAATTCGTTCTTATGATTGGTATAATATTCATCCAGGGCAAGTTTAATTTGGCCGGTCTGCTCCTGATACTGGCGCAGAACTTTTACACGCTGCTTAGCCAGTTTTATCTTGACGTCTTTACGCTTTTGAATGGTAACCTTGCGCTTGTTCTTGCGCCCTTCTAGTTCGGACATGGTGGTGCCCAAGTTCTTCTGAATTTCACTCTCCAGTATGGCCCGGTTTTCGGTAGAGAGAAAAATGGTTGCCGTCTGAGGCATGTCTCCAATGGCCCGGAGGCAGCGTAAGGAAGACTGGAGAAGGAACACCTTACTGCGGGGCCTGCGATACATGGCTGTAGCAAACAAGCTGCGGCAGTTCCATCCTTCCGTACCTTTACCCACCAGAAGAATAAACTGGTCTTCGGATTCTGGGGTATCCAGGAGCCGGAAACGGCGGATATTCTCGTCCTCAACGTCGCTGTGGTTGACCAGGATTTTAGTCAGAGGAATGTTTTTTTCTGCCAAGACTTTTTCTAATAAGGGCCTGAACTCGTCTTCCAGTTCGGAAATGGTAGTGCAGTAGAAAGCGATTTTAGGCAGCAGCCCTTCACGCCGCTCTTCCCCGTATTGACGCCAGAACCGGTCTACCACGTCCCTGATAAATTCTTCCGTCTTGGTATTGGCGTAGTCAATAAATCTGACCTGCTTCAAGTGCCCGTCATCAATCGCCTGTCTGACGGAATAAAAGAACACCACTTCAGGGAGCATTTTGCCATCCACATAGGGAGTACCGGTGAGATTGATACATCCAGCCAGAGGGGACTTGCGGTCAAGACGGTTGATTGTCTCCCGCACGCGCTTCAGGTCGTTGGTAATTGATGTTCCGAAAGCATGGTGGGCCTCATCTACAAATACAGCCAGGTTGTCCAGTTGCTCTAGCTTCCGCAGGCGGTCGTTAACTTTCCATTCACCCTCCATATCTTTAACCACCGGGAAGAGGGTCTGCTGTCCGTTGTTGCTGTTGTTTCCCTGCTTCTTAAGGATAATCTTTTGCACGTTCGAGACAATGATGTTGTAAGCCGAACCGGGCAATACGGAAAGCTCGGCCTGGACATCGGAAAGGTAATGAAACTTTAGATTGCTGGACAGGAAAAGAGCGTATTCCTGCGGAATTACCTTGGAGTAGTCAAAATCCTGGATTTCCCGTAGAGAATCAATGATAGTGGTGTCAGGGGCAAAGACCAGGGCATTCTTGGCGAATCGCCCGTCCTCCGGATAATGCTCGGCCAGGATAAAATCGTAAAAAATCATGGTTGCCATAAGGATGGTTTTGCCTGTTCCCATGCCTAGGGCAAAGAGCCAGTTGGGGTAGGCAAGCCCCTGCAGTTCGCTATCCAGGGCCTCCAGGAGGGCTTTCTTTTGCTTGATTTCTTCCAGTTGCTCCGCTGTTAAAGACAAAACATCCATTGGCGTGCCTTCCGGAAATAAAAGCCGCCGGTAAAGTTCTTTGATGGTAGGGTTACCTTGGATTTCTTTAAGGTACACGTAAAGCTCAAAAGCGTCCACCTGCGGTGGGCGCAAAAAGCCAACCTCCCGGATGTGGCGCAAGATGTTTTGGGTCTCGGGGAATACCTTTTTAAAAAAGTTCCCCTCGTAAAATCGCTCGTTCTCTTCCTGCCGCAAACGTTTCCCAACAAATTCAGCGCAGGTGTAGCCGCGGCACTGCTCAAAAGCCTGCCACAGTTGGTCAAGAAAAGAAATTGTGCTCATCATACCACCTCAACTTTTGCTTGCCGGGTAAGCAGCATAAAATCGTGCTTAGTGACCCGTCCCGTGCCTTGCACAAACCAGGCCCAGCGTTTTGAAGGGTCACGCCCCTGGAAAGCATCCAGTTTCGCCCTTAGCTCGGCGCTTAAAACAACGGGATTTTCGGTATAGATGCTGACGGAATCCACCTCGAAGACGTAAGGATACTTCTCGGGATGCTTTACCAGCGGGTGATGTTTCTGCACGGGGGATGATTTTACCCTGGCATGTGCTACTACACCCGTCGCGGTGGCATAAAAACAAATCCAGTCGCCCGGCTTAACTTTTCGTCCCAGGGAATTTTCGCTGACGGCGTAAATTCCTGCGCCAAGGAGTTTTTTTATACGTTCTTCTGCGGTTTGAGTGTCATCGGACGCTACCGGAGCGAGGTAATACTGAACTTCAACACCTTCTGGCTCCGATGAAGGTTCATTAGTAATTTCTTCCTGTGGCTGTTGTATGCCTTCGCCGGCAGTGCGGATTTCTTTCGCTACCAGGCCGGCCATCAGTTCAATCAGGGAATCCACTATAGGCCCCGTTGGCCGGAGAACAGTTAAAACAGCTTCGTGTTCCATTTCGTAATCGGCTAAGAGTTCAGCCAGGGTAAGCAGTTTATCAGCGGTAATAACCCGTAACTGGTGAGTGCGCTTCTCAGCAATGATGGAGTTTTCCAGTTGCTTCAGTTCAGCATCACTGCGCCCTACTACATAAAGGCCCAAAGCGTGGTCCCAGTCGGGTATCTTTTGTTCGGATATAAGCCGGTCTATGTAACCGAGGAGAGTAGCCGTTTTTATGGCATAAACATCGGTTGTTTTCACTTCTACGACGATATAAAGGCCGGAAGGGGACTTCCACACGCCGTCAAACCCGATTTCCCCCTGGACGCCCTTATATCTGCCAAAGGTTACGTCAAAGCCCAGCAGGCGGCCCAAGTGGTTCACCAGGTCTTGTAAGGCCCGGTTGTACTGCTCCCCGGAACTGCGCAGGCACTCTTCCACGTAATCGCGTACAGCACCAACGCTGGTCAAATTTTGGGACAAGAAACGGCGGAATCGTTCCCTTGGCGTTTTCTCTCCTGGAGCATCATCAAGGTCGCCAACCAGTTCTAACACCTGTCCCAGTGGCATCATCTTGCTCCCACCTCCAAGACCTCAAAATACTCCTCCGACAGCACATCCACAATCTTAACGGCAATTTTCTGCCCGGGTCCGGTGAGGGGGAGTTCGTAGACCCCAGATACCATATCCTTCTTGCCGGGAATATCTTGAATAGCGGGCTTAAGCACTTCACCATCATAGTTTGGGTCGATGAGGACTGCTTCTACTAATTGCCGCCAGTCGTCGATTTCTTCGGGGTCATCCTCCAATTGCAGTTTTTGCAGGAGCATGGGGGAGTAGAACTGTCGTATCTCTACCACTGCTTTGCTGCCATCCAGTTTTAAAGTTATGTCCGCTTCAGGGGGGCGTTTGAAGATAATATCCTTGCGGTCGGTAAGGATGTCGCGTATTTCAAAGGGAATGTTGACCACGTTTAAGCGTTTGGCATAATCCCACACGTCGTACTCGTGGCCGCTGCATAGAATAAGCACGCCGCGCCTGTAGGTCGCCTCTATTTCCTTTTCGCCTTTGGAGAGTATCTCATCAAATACTGCCTGCACATCCTCTTTGGAGCAGACCCGGTTTAGTTCTACCACCTTGACCCATTTGCCGTCCAGAATGCCATCAAAGAAAGAGCGTTTTACCGGTTCTACCCCGTAAAGTTTCATTACTATCTCTTTGGCTTCCAAGGCATTCTTGAAAATATCGTAGTGGTTGACGTTATAAACGGCAAAGGCGGGGTAGAACTTTTCCCCTTCGTCCAGGAGGGTTTGCTGTTGTGTCTCTTTCTGCTGTTCTTTGATGATTTGCGAAACCCTTCTTACTGTGGTATGAATAGCCCCTAAATTGATGTCGCTGCCAATCCAGCGTCGGCCTAGTTTCTGGGCTACTGCCAGGGTAGTACCGGACCCGCAGAAAAAGTCGGCTACAAGGTCGCCAGGGCTGGAAGCTACATTTAAAATTTCCTCAAGCAACGTCTCATTTTTTTCGGTTGGATATCCTGTAGTAAAAGCGGAAGCAGTAATATCATCCCATAGATTATCCCTGCTGATATATTCAGTAGCTGGTATGCGATATTCAGGCTTGCCAGTATTAGGATTGGGCCGTAAGTCTCCTGCTTCAATCATTTTCTGGGCTTCTTCTGGTGATTTAAGCCAGTGCCTGCCCGGTGGAGGCAATTGGCCGAACAATTCATAGGTCAAGTTGGGACGAATATTGGGAGCATCGAACCCGTGCCACCGCTCTTCCTTCGGAGCATACTTCAAGGAGGGTCTTAATCTTGGGTTTTCGGATTTAGAATAGAGCAAGATATAATCACAGCCCTCGTTAAAAGAAAATATTCCAGATTGTTCAACATAACTTTTCTTAATACGCTTTACGATTAACTGATTCCGGTAGTTGGAATTACCATATATTTCATCAAGTATAATTTTTATATAATGTACTCGTTCATCATTCAAATGAATAAAGATAAACCCTTCCTCCGATAGCAACTCCCGCATTAATTGCAACCTTTCATACATAAATTGAAGGTAAAGGTCATTAGCCCAAATATCCGTGTATTGCTTCTCCTCAATTACAGAAGTATCACCCTCTAACTGCTTACCTCTTAACCTAATGCGCTTCCGGTAGTCCGCTTTAGAATCAAAGGGAGGGTCTATGTAAATAAGTTTAATCTTCCCTCTGAACTCTTTCATTAAATGGCTCATTACCTGTAGATTATCGCCCCAGTAGAGGCGGTTAACCCAGCCATCTTCAGCCGGCTCACCATATTGCTCCTTAAGTTGAGCTTCATAATATTTCACGGCTCGCAAAGGCCGTTTCCCTAGCCAATGGAGCATAGGGCGGCCAGGAGCCTCCTTAATGTCAAACATCGTTAACTGCTTTTTATCCTGTGTCAAAAATACCCCTCCCCTTCTCTATTCTATATTGCTTGTCGTAGCTGACGTAATTAATGCTTTCTCTAAACAATCTTCCCAGAAAGTCCAATCCGAAAAAGAATATGGTCATCCTCTTAAAAACCGATATAAGGACCAATTCGATACAAAATGAAAAGATCCTCCGTCTGCCGCACAGCAGCGGAGGTTTTATATTCTATCTTTTCATTCCTGCCAGAAATTCGGTCAAAAAAGAGTTATTGAACAGCACTTTCATGGATTTTTGCATATACCGTTTCTTGAAACTATCTTCAGCTTCCTGGCAATACTGGCGCATTTTTTCCCGGTAGAACACCTTGAAACAGCGAACCATGGCTTCCCGCAGCTCCTCCCGGCTCATAGCCCGGCTGGGCATGATGGGATGAACCAGGTCATACTTGCTGAAATCCCATTCCTCTACTCTTTCCGCTACCTCCTGCCACAGGTCGGCATAAGGCCATGGCGTCAGGAAGAGAAAATGGGCCAGATCCGGATTATACCGCAAGGCTTGCTGCAAAGTCTCTTCAATGGACCGGGGCGTTTCCTCCCAGTGTCCCAGGAGAAAAGAGCACTCGGTCAAAATTCCCTGCTCATTCAGCAGGCGGATGGCTGTTTCCGCCTCTTCCGCCTTGATATTCTTCTGCAAGGCATTCAGAGTAGCCTGGTTGGCCGATTCCACGCCGATATAGACATGGATAAACCCGGCGGCCCGGTATTTCCAGAGGATGTCCTGATCCCGTACAATATCGGGGGCCCTGGTTTCCATCGTCAGCATGACCCCCGGTTGAGCCTCAAGCAAAAGATCGAGGAACTTTTCCCAGCGTTCCCGGTTTTTAGTGGTATATTCATCAGCAAACAGTACCATCTCCACCCCAAAACGGTCCCGCAACTCCAGGATCTCCTGAACCAGAGATTCAGGACTGCGCTCCCGGTATTGTTTACGCCAGAAATGGTGCTGGGAACAGAAGCGACATTCCTGATCACAACCGCGGGAGCCACTGACAATCGCCAGCCGGGAATCGGTAATCCGGTAGCGGTATAAATCCCAGTCCAGCAAATCCCAGGCTGGTGCCAGGGTATCCAGATCTTCAAGCAAAGGCCTGGGCTCGGTAGCGCAAGGCTCGCCTTGTTCCCGGTAGGCAATGCCCCTGACAGTCCGGAAACTGCGCCCATCCTGCCAGGCCTGCACCAGTTCCGGGAAAGTCTCTTCCCCTTCCCCCCTGATAATAACATCCACCCAGGGAGAGCTGGTTAAAATTTCTTCCCAGCAGAAGGTGGCATGGATTCCTCCCATCACCAGCAAGGCAGTGGGTAACACCTCTCTGACCGCTTTCAGAGTGGCTATTGCCGCCGGTGCGCTGGCAGTGGTTGCCGTAATCCCCACCACTTGCGGTCTCACCTGCGCCAGTCGGTCCTGGATCTCGGCCACACTATGATTTAAAGACATCGCATCATAAATTTCAACCTGTATGCCTTTATTCCGCAAAGCCCCTGCCAGATACACCAGATTTAAAGGCGGCCAGGTTCCGGTAATTTCAATAACCCCTGCATGATAGGGAGGAGTGAGCAAAACTACATGGGCGCTCACAACACCACCTCCGCCGCTTTTCTTGCACCATCGGTTACAAACCATTATATTATTCGTCACCGACAGGGTTATTTTCCTGCTTTTCCGCAAAATTTGTTGCAAATTTTTTTAGCAGCAACCAGCAGAGGAAAATCAGGGCCAGAAAAGCGGCCACATCCACCTTCAGAGCCTGCCAGCCCTGGCCCCGGTCCACCAGGGCCCGTAAACCATGGGTATAATAGGTCAGAGGCAAAATAAAGCTGAGGGGTTTTAAGGGATCAGGAATTGCTAACATAGGCCAGGTATAGCCTGACAGGAGAAAAGAGGGCATGGCAATCAGCATGGTTACCTGAGTGGCCTCCAGCTGGGTCCGGCTGAAAAGAGATGCTGTCAGCCCCACTGCGACTAAAGCCAGAATAAATAGCAAATTAAAGACCAGAAGCAAAAGACCATTGCCCTTGATGGGAACACCCCAAAGCCAATGTAAAAGGGCAAAGGTCAAGAGGGAATCCAGACAGCCGACCAGGAAATAAACCACTCCTTTACCCAGAAGCACCGTCTTGAGTCCCCCTGGGCTCTGCAGCAAACGAATCCAGGTTCCCTGCTCCTTTTCCCTGGTGATAGCTAAAGCGACCCCCAGCAATAGGACCTGCTGAATTACGGCTCCCAGCAACCCGGGCAAGAGAAAGTTAGTATAATTAAAAGTGGGATTGTAAAGGACCCGATAGCGGAACAACAAAGGTTGCAGGGTATGCCGGGCTTTTTCCGGATTTATGCCCGCTGCTTCCATGACTTTCAGACTGGCTCCGGCGCCAAAGGTGGCGACGATCTCATTGGCCGCCCTGGTGGCAGCATTGGCGATAATCATATTGCTGCCATTGATCAGGGTCATAATCGCCGGACTTTTTCCCTCTTTTAAGTCCCTGGTCAATCCCGCCGGAATTATCAGCACTATCTGCGCCCGACCTGCATCTATTTCCTTTTGCGCCTCTGTCTCATTCAGAGCAAAACCGCTTATGCGAAAGGTTTCCGACTGGTCATAGGCCCGTACCAGTTCCCGGCTCAGATAGGAATTTTCTTCATCCACCACCAGTGTGGGCAATTCCCTTACTTTTTGCGCCGAATAAAGATAACCAAAAATCAGCAGATAAAGTGCTGGTATTAAGAATAAAACCGCTGCCAGGCGTCGGTCCTTTTTAATATGCAGAAATTCCAGCCAGGCGATGTCACTGATTTTCATGCCGACACCCCTCCCTGCAAAGCCCGAGAGAGTTCTACCGGTGCCACCAGAACAGCTTCATTTCCTTTCAGCCACAGAACTTTATCTACTGGCAAATTTTCTGCCTCCTGCCAGAACGCAGTGGTCAATACTATCGTTTTGCCAGACTGCAAGGAAAGCTGCAAATTATCGAAAATCACTGTTCGTGTTCCAGGATCGGCTATTACCAGAGGTTCATCCCAGACAATCAAGGGAGCGTTCCCCGCGAGACTGACCGCAAGATTTATTCTCTGCCTGAGCGGCCCTTCCAGCTCTCCCACCGGTTTCCGCCAGGCTTCTTCCAGTTGCCAGTTATGTTTTAACTCCCTGGTTAATTGTTCATTATAGCCGGTAAAAAAGTTGATAGTTTCTTCCCCGGTCAAATCAGGCCATAGCCCCAGGCTCTGGGGCGCATAACCCACTCGGGTAATGGGCAAGGGCAATCCTCCCCGCACAGGTTGGCCAGCCAGTCTAACTTCCCCGGACGCTGCGATTCTAGCGCCGATCAGAACCTCCAGTAACTGGGTTTTGCCACTATTGCGAGCTCCATAGACCAGTAGTAACTCACCAGGTTGCAAGCGCCAGGATAGATTCTGAAAATAGTAACCTCGGCGGCGGGCAATACTGAGGTTGTTAACTTCCAACATTATTCCCACCCCTTTACAGGCGTATTTTTGCTGTCAAACCCGGCCGCAATTTGTGATCCCGGTTCACCAGTTTGATTTTAACGGCAAAAGAACGAATATCCGTCTGCCCCAGTTCACTGGTAGCTTTTTTCACCGCAAAATCAGCGGCAGCGCTGATATTTACGATTTTACCCTTATAGACGGCATTATTCAGGGCAGGAATTTCTACCGTCACTTCCTTGCCAGTGGACAGAGAGGCCAGTTTGTCCTCAGTAACATAGATCTTGATAAAGAGGTCATCCAAATCCACCAGGGTGGCAAAAGGCAAGCCAGCTGCCACCATCTCCCCTGCCTCCATATTGCGGGTTAATACTATCCCGCCAGCGGGAGCATAGAGCAGGCGATTTTCATACATGGCCTGAGCAGCATTGAGGGCCCCCCTGGCCTGTTCCACTGCGGCTTTGGCTGCCTGCACATCTTTTTCCCGCAAGTTGATTTGCTCCAGATTGGCCTGGGCCAGAGCCACATCATCGGCCGCAGCTTCTACTTCTTTCTGCCCGGCTGTTCCGCTGGCCAGATTATAGGTCTCTCTGGCTCTTGCCAGTTCTGCCTCGGCTTTGGCATACGCCATCTGGGCTTCTTCATATTTGCTTTTTGGCACTGCTCCCTCCCGGTACAGTTCCTGAACCCGTTGCCAGTTGGCTTTAGCAATGTCATTAGCGGTCTGGGCCGCATCCAGGGCAGCTTTGGCCATGGCTACATTCTTGCGGTTAGCATCAGCCTTGGCAGCATAGCCACTCTGGGCTTTGCTGAGCTGGGCCCAGGCTCCTTCTCTGGTCGCCTTAACCGCTGCCTCAGCCTGAGCTACTTTCGCCACAGCCGCCTGATAGGCACCACGGGCCTGTTCCAGCTGGGCGGCCAGTTCTTTACTTTCCAGCTCTGCCAGGAGCTGACCTGGTTTTACCTGGTCTCCTTCTTCAATGTATACCTTCGCTAATTTGCCGGGGATCTTGAAGGCTACGTCTATTTCTGTACCCTCGATGGTAGCTGTGTAGGTGTTCCCGCCTGTCAGGATACTGCCACTACTACTGCCACCGTCCATGAGCCAGAAACCACTAAAAGCCAGGGCCAGTATTCCAGCGGCGATAATTGTTAGCATCCTTTTTCTTGGCATTATAACTCCCCCTTTTTTGTACTGACTGGTCAGTTTTTATTATAGTGCAACTTATTTCCTTGTGCAATCTTTTTTTGGTGTGGACGGTTTTGGTATAAGATTTTTGCAATTACAACCCAATCCGTTATAATATACATGAAATTCTTCAGAAAGAAGGGGTAATAATGGGTAACTGGGTTGTGCCGTACATTACTTTCAATGGCAATTGCGAAGAAGCAATTAAGTTCTATCAGCAAGCATTAGGTGGCGAGTTACACATCATGCGTTTCGGGGATGCTCCTCCAAACCCCGCTTTCCCTCCACTTCCCGAAGAAGCCAAAAACCTGGTCATGCATGCTGAGTTAAGAAAAAATGGCCATGTTTTGCGGTTCTCCGATACTTTACCTGCCAAGCCCGTAACTGTCGGCAATAACATTTATTTTTCTCTGGAGTTTTTTGACAGAACAGACGCAGAAACTGTGTTCACAGCCCTGGCCGCTGGTGGACGGGTAGAAATGCCCTTACAGGAGACTTTTTTCAGCCCCCTGTTTGGTCAGTTAACTGATAAGTTCGGGATCAAGTGGCAAATCCTCTGTCAAAGCAAATAAAAGAGCCCCCGGCCTGAAGATCAGGTCGGGGTTTTGGTTTCTGGTAAAGGAAATCGTTCAGTTTTACCATCAGGATAGGCCAGCACCCATTCTTTCCCTTCAATCCCCAGCCAGGCCCGGCCGCCACCGATTTCTGCCGGCAGGACCAACCGGATAGCCTGACGGGGACAGGCTTTGACACAGGCGGTGCAGTCCCAGCAGGACCGCCCGTCACGCAACTCTGCCTTACCATCTTTCCGGATTAACAAATCTCCCGGACAGACCCGCTGGCAACAGCTCTCTGCCGCCTGGCCGCAACCATTGCAGCGTTCACGGTTAATCAGAGGTGGCATGATAGGGCACCTCCTCTATGGCAAACATATCCTGCTCCCGGCGATAGCGGGAATTGATGAAACAGAGCCAGCGCCCGTCATCCCGGCGGGGATAGTCAAGAAACTCCTGATAGGCTGGCCAGCGGCTCTCCTTGCGATAGAGCATGTGTTCAACCAGGGCCCGGGCCAGCAACCAGCGCTCTTCCACTTCAATCGCCTGTAAAAGCTGGTAATTATCGGTACAGGCTATTTGCTGCAAATCTTCGCCCAGCCAGGCCAGCTCCTGCCGGGCCCGTTTCAGCCCGGCTTCCGTATATTTATAGCCGGTGCTAATCCCGCCAGCATATTCATCCATGATTTTTTGCAATCTCTCCTCCAAACGCCAGGGGGTCAGATACCCTTGCTGTTTCTGCCATCGCTCAAACTGACTTTGTCGCTGCTTTAATAGAGTTTCTGCCGCAGCCATTGCCTTTTCAACATCATATTCCTGCAGCTCGGCTACAGCCGTATGAGCAGCAATTTCCCCTTCAGCCATGGACCCGGTTACATATTTTTTGGGGGCGCCACCAGCAATATCTCCAGCCGCATACAAGCCCGGTACAGTGGTTCGGCGACCGCTATCTATCCAGAATCCTGCCATACCATGACCGCCCACCAGATAGGGCTCAGTCCCGATTATCTCCACCGGCTGATTGGGCCTCAGATTCCGATCCGCCCAGTAAAGCACCGCACCAGGAGCCATGTTTAAATATGCCTCCTGTAGTTGCCGCTGCTGCTCCTCTCCCAGATGAGAGGTATCCAGATAACAGGGGCCCCGTCCTGCCGTCATTTCCGCCAGCAAGGCCGCCAGTCGGCCCGGAGTAGTGCGGTCAGCATAATGTTCCAGATAGTTTTCCCCCCGGGCATTTACTTCTTTGGCTTTTACTCCTTGCGCCAGCGTCCCGGTGGGAGCAATGGCATCCTTGGTCCTGAGAGCAATAAACCGCATTTCCAGAGAGGTTAAGGCTGCCCCAACCCGTAAGCCAGCAGCCAGCCCACCCCCCGTATTAAAGGGACAGTACCACATTTTATGGCGGGCTTCTCCCTGATTATTAGGACGATAGATACCCGCTGCTCCCCCGGTGGCCAGGATAACGGCTCTGGCCAGGACGGGGCGGAAACGGCCAGTTCTGGTCTCCCAGCCCAGGGCCCCCACCACACGGCCTTCCACCTGGACCAGATCCAGCAATACCGTGCGGTTCCAGACTTCTATTCCTGCCCGTCTTACCGCCGCGGCCAGTACCGGCTTAATGCTCTCCCCTTCGATTTGTACCGAACGGGGCCCGCGGGGAAGAAAATTGCCCTCGGCATCCCGTTTGAAGGGCAACCCCCATTCGGCCAGACGGCGAGCCATGCTGTTAAACCGTTCGGCCATAGTCAGGACAAGATCGTCCCGAACCAGACCATAGTTATCTTTTTTCACATAAGCCAGAAAAGTTTCCGGGGTCTGGCCCGGGTTAAGATAGGCATTAATCGCATTGATTCCAGCTGCCAGGCAGCCACTGCGGCTGATTTCCGCTTTCTCCATTATTACTACCCTTAAAGCCGGGTCTATTTCCCGGGCGGCAATAGCAGCCATACATCCGGCTGCCCCGCCGCCAATGATCAAGAGGTCAACCTTTTCCATGCTTTCTCCAACTCCTCAACCAGGCTAAAGGGAATACTTAAATTGCCATGACCGCGTCCCAGCTGGATTTCCGGTTTGTTGGTACCATGAAAATCCGTGCCCCCGGTCATCACCAGCCCCAGTTCTTCTGCAACTGCTCTGGCCTGAGCAGTATCAGCCTCGCTGTTTTCCGAATAATAGACTTCTATTCCGGCCAGCCCATAATCCCGCAATTCCCGGGCCAGATCAACCAGCTGGGACTGAGCTAAGCCTAGATACCTGGGATGAGCCAGCACCGGAACCCCTCCAGCCTGACGAATCAAAGTTATTCCCTCCCGGGGGGTTAGCCTCTCTTTCGGAACATAAGCCAGTCCCCCCCGGGCCAGGTATTTATCAAAAGCTTCATTTACCGAACTTACTACCCCTTTTTCCAGTAATACAGCGGCAAAATGCGGGCGCCCCACCACCTGCCCCTGGGCTTTGGCTTCCACTTCTGCCATGGTTATCTCGATCCCGAGGGCTTGCAGCTTCTCCACCATTTTCGGGTTACGCTGGGCGCGAAACTCCCGGAGCTGGGCCAGATTTTGCAGTAATTGCGGATGCTGGTGATCGATATAGTAGCCCAGTATATGCATCTCCCGCCCCTGCCATTCAACACTGATTTCCACTCCGGAAATAACAGGCAGGCCCAGCTCGCGGCCACGGGCGATGCCTTCTGCTAAACCATCTACTACATCATGATCGGTAATCGCCAGAGCAGCCAAACCCTGCTTATAAGCCAGCTCCACCAGTTCAGCCGGACGGAAGGTGCCATCAGAGGCTGTTGTATGGGTATGGAGGTCAATCATGGGCTGGTCCTCCTTTACAATCTCTATTTATAGATAGTTTAACTCCTCCAGCCGGCGAATAATAGTAGCTACTGACTCTTCATGGGTTTGCTCATGGGTTTTTACCACAATTTCCGGATTTAAAGGAGGCTCATAGGGATCAGAAACCCCGGTAAACTGGGGAATTTCTCCAGCCAGAGCCTTTTTGTACAGGCCCTTCACATCCCGCTCTATGCATTTTTCCAGGGGGCAATCCACAAATACCTCCACAAAATCAGGATAAGTGGAGCGGACATAGTCTCTGGTTTCCCGGTAGGGGGAAATTGCAGCGGTTATGGCCACTACCCCGTTACGGGCCAGCAGTTTGGCTACAAAGCCGATGCGCTTGATATTGGTATCCCGATCCTCCTTACTGAACCCCAGACCTTTGGACAGATTTTCCCTGACTTCATCTCCATCCAGGATCTCCACTTTTTTACCCCGCCGCCGCAGCTCCTCGGCTACCAGACCGGAAAGGGTGGATTTGCCAGCCCCGGATAGACCAGTGAACCAGAGTATAAAACCTTTTTCCTTATTGCTCATTTGCTTTCCCCTCCTGCTCTTTGCGTATAAGATAAGCGCCTATTCTTTCTTTGGTGCGGCCATGGGCAATCCAGTCAGCCTGTACCTCTTTAATTAAATCCACAATTTCCTCTGCCTGAGCCAGCTGACGCCAGAGCCGTCCCAACCGGGGATGCCGTCCCCCGTTTCCGCCAACCAGTGCCCTGTAGCCCCTGGCAGTCTCTATAATCGCTCCGGCCGGGCAGGCCCGCAGGCACATACCGCATTCCTGACAGTTGCTGTAATCAATTACTGCCCCCTCTGCGGTAATGGTAATAGCTTTTTCCTTACAGGCCCTGGCGCAAAGCCCACAGGCGGTACACTTTTCTTTTTCCACCCGAACCTGTTGTACCGCAATCAGGCCAAAATCATGGGCCTCAGCCCGGGCACAATTGTTGGGGCAGCCGGAAATGGCAATTTTGAACTTATGAGGATAACCCTGTTTACCGGCAAACTCCTGCTGTAACTGCTGCGCCAGTTCCCTCACTGCCGCCAGCCCGTTGGTACAGGTGGGCTGACCCGGACAGCAAACCACATTGCGCCCAGTGCCTCCCCGGGGTGCTGTTTTAAGCCCCAGGGCAGCTAATTCATCCTGGAGGTCCAGCACTTTTTCCCCCGGCACTCCGGGAATTTCCAGGCCCTGGCGAGTGGTCCAGTGCACTTCCCCCTGGCCATATTCTCTGGCCAGACGCCCTATTTCCGCCAGCTGATCCGCCTGCAGGAGGCCCAGAGGCAGAAGAATACGGACTATCCAGAGATTACCCACCGGCATTTTGATAAAATCCCGAAACAGGTCTCTTTTTCCCTCCGGTAAGGTTTGAGCAGGCAGGCGATGAGTACGATAAAGCTCAAAAGTCCGGGGGGGCTGCCGGTACTCCTTGCCCTCCTCTGCCCCGCAGGCCGGGCAATACAGGTATAGTTCCGAACGGCGGTTGCCGCAGTAATGGCATTTCATCAACTATTCCTCCCTGTAACCCCGAATTAAGAC